>DAIMZG010000075.1:0-9031 GCA_036734065.1 Catalimonadaceae bacterium | reverse complement strand
TATCCTGTATGTAGGCCAAGTTGGTGATGCTTTCGTACGTGGCCAGCGTATCGAAAGCCTCCGTCGGATTCTCATTGGCCGAAATGACCACGCGCATGCGCTCGGCGGTGCCGTTGGCCTCCGAAGCCCGGTAGTGGTAGGTCAGTTGGTAGCTGGTGTCGGCGCGGAGCGTTATGCAGTTGGACACTAGGTACGTATTGGCCGGATTGTTCACATTGGGTGAATAGACGTAGGCCCGTAGCCCGGAATTGACAAAAGGCGCGTCGGCCGTAACGCCCCAGTTGTTGCCCTGTCCAAAGTTGAACACGAGCCAGCCGCCCAGTTCGCCCTCTTCGGCGCCATTGGCAAAGGGGTCCTCCACCGGGTCGGGGGCGCGAAAGTTTTCTACTTCCACCAGCAACTCGCTTTCTTCTTCTTCACCCACGATGCTGGCCGTTGCGGTGATGGCGTAGAAACCCGGTGCGCTCAGGTCTTCGCCGACGCTGAAGGCATACGTGATCGAGTCGCCCGCCGCCAGCGAATCTACCAGTACCAGGGTATCTTGGCGCTCGGTCAGGTCATTGATCTGGTAGCGCAGGGCCAATTCGGTGCCAGCAGCCAGGGGCAGGCCCGTGTTCTGCAGCAGCATGGTCACCAGCTCGAACTCGCCCAGACAGCCGGGTCCGGGCGAGAGCAAATCCAGCAACGTGATCTCGTTGCGCGTATCGAACACTTCCACGCTGTCCACGGCAAAGCCCGGCGCCGTAACGGCCACCGTAGAAGCAAATTCGAACCGCAGCCGAACTTCGCCCTCGCCCGCAAAGGGCGAGAGGTCGGCCACGTAGCGCGTCCATTCCTCGTTGTTGCCTGACCACTTGGGCGGAGCAGGTTCAAAAACCGTGTTGAAGGCATTGTAGAACGGCTCGGTAGCGCCCAGCACCTTCGTCCAGGTCTGGCCACCATCAGTTGAGGCCTGTAGGTGGGCGGCGTCGGCATTAAACAGGCCACCCTCCGTAATGAAGCGCATCCAGAAACTCATGCGCGGGGCGTCCAGGTCGGTGAAGTCAAAGCAAGGGCTGACCAAGGCACTCTGGGCCGAGTTGACGTAGTTGTCCGTCAGGCCCGTGGCCCAAGCCCGCGAGCCGGGGCTGAGCGACTGAAAGCCGGGCTGGTTGGGCAGGCCCCATTCCCAGTCGTTGGGGTTGAGGTTGAGGGCCACCGAATACCAGTTGCCGTTGTCCTCATTGAAATTTTCCTGGTAAGGAAAGTCCGTGATGGTCGGTACGCTGACGATGCTTTTGCTGAGGCTGTCGTTGGCGGGGTTGGTGTCGTCGGCCCAGTCGAGCACCGCGCTGAGGGTGTAGGAACCGGGCGTGCTCAGGTCGGCCGGCAGGCTGGCCGTCACGGCCAGGTTGGCCCCGTTGGGCAAGCTGTCGGTCAAAACCAGCGTATCGGCCACGAGCACCACGTCGTTGACACGGTAGCGGATCGGCAAGGCCGTGCCGGCCGGTACGCCCAAGCCAGGGTTGCGCAGGTTGACCACCACCGAGTCTTGCCCCAGCCCGCAGTTGGTGAGGGGGGCCAGCACTTCGGTCAGGGCCAGGTCGAAGCCACCCGGCACCAGGCTGATGCTGTCCACGGCAAAGCCATTGCGCCCGATGTTAAAGAGAGAGCCCGGATTTTGGAAACGGAACCGGAACCGCACCGACGAAGGGTCGTCGAAGGCGGGCAGGTTGGCCACGTACTGCGTCCAGGCGTCGTTGCTGCCCGACCACTTGGGCGGCGCTACCGAGCCCAGCCCGCTAGTGTTGTTGTAGAAGCCCGGCACGGGGCCATCCACCTTGAGCCACTCGTTGCCGCCATCCTCCGAATATTCCAGCACCATGGCGTCCTGGTCAGGGCGCGTATCGAAGCGAAGGAAGAATATCAAGGTAGGGCTTGATAGGGTACTCAGGTCGAAGCAGGGCGAAAAGAGGGCCTGGTTAGAACCCGTGTTGCCGTAGTTGCCGTCGAGCACCGTCGCCCATCCGCGCGAGCCGGGGGCCAGCGGCCCCACTACCGAGGCGTTGGGCACGCCCCATTCCCACTGATCTACGGTAGTGTTGCCCACAGGCAACGAGAACCAGCCACCCGGGCTGGTGTTGAAGTTCTCCGTGTAGGGAAAATCCGCTACGATCAGCACGTTGCGAAACGCAAAGCCACCGAGCGAATCGTTGCTGGCTAGTTCGTCGTTGGGCAGGGCCGTCCGTGCGCTCACTTCAAAACGACCCGTATCGGTCACCACGAAGGGCGTAGCAAAAGTGTATTCCACGCGGTCGTTGGGCCCTAGGGCCGAGTCAAGTACCAGCGTTTCGGCCGATACGAGGTCGTCATCTACCAAAAAGCTGACCGGAACGCTCGTACCCGCTGCCACTGGTTCAAGCCCGAAGTTGCGTATCCGAATCGAGATGCTCACGCTGTCGAGGCCGCAGGCGCTGGCCGCCGGGCCGAAGATTTCTTCTACGCCCACGTCCACGTTGCCCGATACGGACGTAAAAGCTACAAATTGTGGAGCGCCCAGTGAATCGTCGAGCAAGACCGAACCGGCCACGTCTGTGCCCGTGGGCGAGCTCGGCCGTACGGTCCAGGGGCCCGTGAGGCTATCGGCTACGGCCAGCCGCAGGTCGTCGGGCACTTGCCCGGTGAGGCCCGCTGCGCCGTTGTAGTTGACCCGCAGTCGCGCATTGGAGCTAAACGGCGCGCCGTCGTAGTCGAGTTGAATGGTAGCTCCTCCCACCATGGCCGTAGCGCCCGTCACCGGCCCCGAGGGGCTTTGGGGAAGGGCACGGGCCGTCACGACCTGACCTTCCCAGGGCGTGCCGCCCGCCGTGAAGGCCAGGGTATGCCCCCGGTTCTCGGTCGAGGGGTTGGGTCCAATCAGGTCAGTACCTACCCCGATGGGCAGGTTGCGATTGGCCGTGCCGCTGACAGGGAAAAACAGACGTACCGGGCCGTTGATGAAGGCACCCGCCGTAGTGGGTGGCGTGGCCGGGCTGGGGGCCGTACCCGCCGGGCCCGCTACGCCTTCGCGCAATGTGAGCAGGGTGCTGTCGCTGGTGATGAGCACGCCCCGCGTGAGGGTGAACGTGCCCCCACCCGTAGGACGCCCGACCGTGACGGGCTTGGTAAGGCGGATGTTGTCGTAGGTATTAAGCTGAAAAGTCCCGCTAATGGAGTCGAGCAGCTCCAGTTCGGTAGCTAGCTCGGTGGGCGGGGTGATGTGCCAACGCTCGGTCACGTACCGGACGTTGAACGGAATGCCTTCGAAGTAGGCGGGAGTAGCCGTGAAGCGACCCGTACCGCGCTGGATCGAAGCCCCTGTGGCGGGCGAGTTGCCCGTGCCGAGGGTCAGGTTGCCATTGGGGTTTACGTCGCCGTAGGCCAACAGGGCGGTGGCCCCGATGCCGAGGGGTGCGTTGTAGGTGATGCCACCCGAGTTGGCGTGCGTCACGTTCGAGATGAAATCGCCCACGTAGGTGCCCGTGCCGCCAATGCTGGCCGGTGCGCCGCCAAACATGAACAAATTGGTAGCGCCCGTCAGGTTAGCCGTACCGTTATTGATAAAATCACCGCCGACGTACACAACGCGCAAGCCGATGAAGGTGCCGCCCGTGGCGACGGTAAAGTTTCCGAATGCCTGCACGAGGCGGTTGGCCGTCGTGGCGTGGTTGAGCGTGCCAGCCACGGTCAGGTTTTGGCAACGCGCAATGGGCACGTTGACCGTCACGGTGGCCCCCGCCGGAATCACCACGTTGTCGGCCGCGGTGGGCACAGCGCCGTCTGCCCAGGTCGTGGGGGCATCCCAGTCGCCGCCCGCCGCGCTGGCCGTGACGGTGGCGGGGGTCAGTTCCTCTACCCGCAGGTCGTCAATAAAAGTATTCTGACCGGCCGCAAACAGGGCCGACCCGATTTCGATCGCAATGCGGGCGTTGGCCACCCGGTAGGCGGCTGGTACGGGCACGACAATTTCTTGCCACTCGACCGAAAACTGGCTGGCCACCTGCATGATGGGCTGGTAGGTGGCGCCGTCGTCGTTGGAGGCCATCACCCGCAGGTAGATCTGCGCTGAGGTGGCTTCGCTGGCGTGGAAGAAGCGTACGTACGGGCTGGTGGAGGTCGAAAGGTCAAAGGCCGGACTGGCCAGGCGGGTGGCGCCGCTAAAGTCGGACAGACCGCCCGTAAAGCGCGATTCGTGCCAGAGGGCGCCCGTCCCCTCGAGCGGGCCGCTGGGCTGCTGCTCGGTGCTGGTGTTGAGCGTCCAGGCGGTGCCCGTCCAGACGTTGCGCTGAAAGCTCTTGTTGCCGATGGCAGCCCGGGGGGCCGCCTCGCCGCTGCCCGTCAGGGGGATGAAGGTCTGCGTCCAGCCGATGGGGGCGCCCAGGGGGCTGCCTTCAAAGGGCTGCTCGAAGTCTTCGCTCAGATAGACCTGGCCGTAGCCAAGGGTACTGCCGAGCAAAAGGGCCGCCAGCCACCCGTTTCGCCACGAAACGGGCCGGAGTAGTTTTTTGAACATAATGCAAGTTGATGGTTAAACAGTAGGTGAATACAAACGCGGTATGAGGATAATTAGCTGAACGCCGCCCTTTTATCAAGGTTTTGACATTCGTTTAGCACGTGATGAGCTAAACATACAAAAGCTAATCTTTACCGCGTTTTTGTAAACAAATACCCAAAGTAAATTCTGTTTATCGTGAAAATATTTGCATCAAAACCACCATTAAATGCCCCGAAACACGATCACACACGCAGTCGAATCTCGTCTTCGTGCAGCGTGACGACTTGCTCGCGGTAGAGTTTGCCCACGGCCTGCTTGAAAGTTTTTTTACTAATATTCAATAATTCGTAAATGTCGGCCGGATCGCTTTTGTCAGTCAGGGGCAGGCGTCCGCCCCGCTGCCCAAGTTGGTAGCGGATTTCGTCGGCCGCCGTTTCCACCTCCGAATAGCCGGGGCGGCGCAGGGTCAGGTCCAGTTGCCCGTCGTCGCGCACCTGCCGGACGTAGCCCCGCAGGCGGTCGCCGGGCAGCACTTCGCGAAACACTTCGTTGCGGTAGAGCAAGCCCCAGTAACGGTGATTGACCACCGCCTTGTAGCCCAGGTCGGTCTCACTGATGATCAGCAGGTTGACCATCTCGCCCGCCGCCAGGCCCTCGGCTACGGGAGTGACAAATCGCCTCAGCCGACACGAGCCCGCCAGCCGCTGGCTGCGCTCGTCCAGATAGACAAACACTGGGTAGTAGCGCCCTACTTGCATACCCGAAGGTTGCTCGGGGTAGGGTACCAGCAGTTCTTTGGTCAGGCCCCAATCCACGAAGGCCCCGAACGACTCTAGGGCCATTACCTCCATGAAGGCGCACTCGCCCACGGCAGCCAGCGGGCGCTCGGTGGTGGCGATCAGGCGGTCTTCGGAGTCGCGATAGACAAAGACGGCGAGTTGGTCGTCCACTTGGGCGTCGGGGGCATAGCGGCGGGGCAAGAGGATGTCCGTGGCGCCTTCGAGGGCCAGGTAAAAACCGAAATCTACTTCGCGCAGTACGCGCAGGTGGTGATATTGACCGATCATGTACAAATAGTTGGTTGAAAAGTTGATTTTTATGCTATCCGGATGCCCTACATTTGTTAACTAGCTATTCTACATGCTCTTATGCCCGAATTGATCACCATTAATGGGGAAAGCGTCCGGCCCGGCGAACATAAAAATATCCGGATATTCATTCATAAACTGCCTACGCACACCGTCATTGACCTGTCGGTGGACGTGTTTCGGGGCAAGACGGACGGGCCCGTACTGTTGCTGACGGCCGGTTTGCACGGCGACGAAATCAACGGCATCGAAACGCTCCGCCGCCTGATCCGGGAGCGGTCCATCTGGCCCGAGGTGGGTACGGTTGTTGTCATTCCCATCGTCAATATCTACGGTTTTTTGCAAAATTCGCGGGTGCTGCCCGACGGCAAAGACCTCAACCGGAGCTTTCCGGGCAGTGCGACGGGCTCGCTGGCCCAGCGTGTGGCCCACGCCATCGTGCGCGAGGTGCTGCCCGTAGTGGACTACGGCATTGATTTTCACACCGGGGGTGCCAGCCGGAGCAATTTCCCCCAGATTCGTTGCGTGCTCGACGTGCCCATCAACCGCGAACTGGGCTTTGCCTTTGGGGCGCCCTTTCTGCTGCATTCGGGCCTGATTGACAAGTCGTTTCGCCGGGCGGCGGCCCGGGCGGGCAAGTACATACTGGTGTACGAAGGGGGTGAGTCCATGCGCTTCGACGAACGGGCCATCCGCGAAGGTATGGCCGGCGCCTTGCGGGTGATGTACCACTTGGGTATGCGCAAAGGCGTGCAACCCCCGCCCGCGCAGAGCACCCTGCTGACCCACAGCAGTTGGGTACGGGCCCGGCAGGCGGGGTTGTTTATTCCGCTGGTACAACTGGGAGACCGCATTCAGCGCAACCAGCAAATTGGTAAGCTGGCCGATCCGTTTGGCGACACCAAAGCGCTCATGGTCAAAGCTCCCCACGACAGCTACGTGATCGGTTTGAACTACACGCCCGTAGTCAACGGCGGCGACGCCCTGTTTCACCTCGGCCAGGACGAAACCATGCGCCGACGCGACCATCGGCGTCAGCAGCGCGAAGCCGCCTTAGGCCTTGATCAGCCCACCGAGTAGGGCGTTGAGCACGGTGAGTAGGATGCTGAAAAACAGGGCCGGAAAAAAGCCGGACACCTGAAATCCGCCCACCAGCGCCGCCGTCGCGTAGATGATGAGCACGTTGATGACCAGCAGAAAAAGGCCCAGCGTCAGGATCGTGATCGGGATGGTGAGCACCACCAGAATGGGCTTGAGGATGGCGTTGAGTACGGCCAGCACCAAAGCCACGATGATGGCCGAGCCGAAGCCGTCCACGCTGACGCCCGGCAAAATGTAGGCGCACACCACGACGGCCACGGCCGTAAGGAGTAAACTGATGAGGAATCCCATAGGCAAAAGAGGTTAGGGGAAATGGGTAAAGGAAAAAATATTGGTACGAAGCACCTGACTCTGTGGGCATCTGTCACGAGAAAACGCCGTTCGCCGTCTGAGTTGCTGTGGCAGTTTACGCACAATGCCAAATGGCGGTTGGTCGGCATATTTGCCGGATGGCTATTAATCGCAGGTGCGTTGCGGGCGCAGCCCTTCGCGCCCGATCGGGTGGTGGTGGGTTTTGGAGATGATTTGGCCCAGCGCGGAGTCGTTGCCTGGCCCGAAGGCCTCGACGTGCGGCAAATCGAACCTCTACATCCCAACGCGGCGGCGGCCTGGCGTGCCCGGCCCGCACCGTGGCTGCTGACCCTGGCCCCCGGTACGGACGTGACGGCCGCCGTAGCCGCACTCCGCCGCACCGGGCAATTTGGCTACGCCGAGCCGGATTATGTGGGGCGGGGTGCGGGCATCCGCAGCGAGTTTTTTCCCGACGACCCGCAGTTTGCCCGGCAATGGGGGCTTTTCAACGAAGGCACCTTCAGCGCACCCGGACAGTCGCTGTCCGCCCGGCCCGGTGCCGACATTTCGATGCCCGGCGCCTGGGCCGTCACCACGGGCGACACGGCCATCGTCGTCGCTGTGCTCGATACGGGCATCAAACCCGACCATCCTGACCTTGTGGGGCGCCGCTACCGCAATCCGGCCGAACAACCCGACGGCAGCGATACCGACGGCAATGGCCTGACGGATGACCTGTTGGGGTGGGATTTTATCAACGAAGACAACGACCCCACCGATGACCACGGCCACGGCACGCACGTAACGGGGATTCTGGCCGCCACGGGCGACAACGGCACGGGCTACGCCGGGGTGGACTGGCAGTGCCGCCTGCTGGTGGGCAAAGTGCTCGACGCGCGCAACGAAGGGCCCTATTCGGCCTGGATTCGGGGCATTTACTACGCCACCGACCAGGGCGCGCGCGTGATCAACCTGTCGTTGGGGGGCATTGCCTTTTCGGTGGCTTTGCAAGAGGCGGTCGAATATGCCCACGCCCGCGGCACGACGGTGGTGGCCGCCAGCATGAACGACGGCCTCAATACACAATATTACCCGGCGGCCTACCCAACCGTCATCGCCGTGGGGGCTACCGATCCCGACGATCGGCGCAGCCGGGCTTTTGGCGGCTCGTCGCGCCAGGGCAGCAATTACGGCCCGCACCTGGATCTGGTCGCGCCGGGCAACTTTATCTTCGGCCTAGATCACCGCAGCGATACGCGTAACCAATTGATTTCGGGCACTTCGCAGGCGGTGCCGTTGGTGGCGGGCGTCGCTTCGCTGCTGCTGGCTCAGGAGCCTACGCGCTCGCCCGCCCGCCTGCGCGAAATTTTGCGCGGCACGGCCGACGACCAGGTAGGCGATCTGGCCGAAGATGTGCCCGGTCTTGATATTTTTCACGGCTACGGCCGACTCAACGCCCTAGCCGCGCTGACGGGTGCCCCCGACAGCACCGAGCGCCTGCGGGCCGACGAGTTGCGCCTGTTTCCCAACCCCTTGGCGAGCGGGGGCACCTTACAACTGGCTTTTGGCAATCAGCCGCAGGCCGTTGCGCTCACCATCGTAGATGCCACCGGGCGGAGGGTGTTCTACCAAGAAGGATTAATGCTTTCGGCCACTGCCCAGGCCATTCGGCTGCCTGTTTTGCCCACGGGGATGTACGTCGTCTGGGTGCGGGGCGAACGGAGCACGGCGCGGGGACGGCTGTTGGTGGGGAGGTGAAAGGGAATAAGTGGAAAATCTAGTTTTCCATTTAAGTAGCATGTATTGTCATTCCATCAAATCCGCTCGTCGGGTTGCACCAACCGGCCGCTGAGGCGGAGCAGTTCGGTTTCGAGCACCTTGTTGGCGTATTGCACCTCGATGAGCCGGAGTTGAATCTCGATGGCGTTGCGCTGCACCTCCCGAAACTCCAGAAACGTGGATACGCCCGTGCGGTAGCGGTCTAGGGCGATGCCCACGCTCTGCTCGGCCAGGTCGGCATTGGTGGCTTCGAGGCGCA
>DAIMZG010000074.1:0-9129 GCA_036734065.1 Catalimonadaceae bacterium | reverse complement strand
GCCCTGGCCCACGGCTACGCCACGCTGGTGATTGCCGACCACGGCAACGCCGACTACATGATCAACCCCGATGGTTCGCCCAATACGGCCCACAGCACCAACCTGGTGCCGTGCATACTGGTGGACAACGACTACCAAGGCCAACTGCACGACGGCAAGCTGGGCGACCTGGCGCCGACCTTGCTCGACCTGATGGGACTGGAAAGACCCGCTCAGATGACGGGCGTCTCCCTGCTATCACACCAAACAGCCCACGCGTGAAAATGGGAAAATACATATTGATGGCGGTAGGGTGCTGGCTGATGGCCTGCGCGAATCCGGGTGCCGAAGTGGTCAACGAAGAAACGGCTTACTTTGCCCTCAACAAGGTGCTCGACCAGCAAGTGGAGCAGTTGTCGGATGCCAACTTGCGCAAACGAGTGGTGATGCAGGCCGACACCGAGGCCCGTGACCTGCCGCAGCCCGACTGGTCGCGCGAGTTGGACCTGCTGCGCGAGGCCGACATCAACAAGCCTGCGTGGCAAGGTCAGTATGAGGTGGATACCTCGACGGGCAATGTGGTGCGCTACCGGGCTACGTCCGACGACCTGCTTGTACGCGAACTGATTGTTGTACGCACCCCGGGCGGACACCTGCAACGCGTGACGGCCTCGCTGCACAAGGCCAACTACCTCTACACTTCGGCCCGCCGCATCGAGATGCAATTTGCCGGGGGAACCAACGCCCGGCTCACGGATTACCACGTGCGGGGCTACCAGAAAATCCGCCTGCGCGACACCTTGCACTTCGAAGTGCGGGGGCAAGTGCTTTCTCCTCACGAGGACGTTTCCCGACGCCTTCCCGATGCCCCCCAGGCACTCTAAACCTGTAGTTTCTCTATGAATACCTTGCCCAACACGAGCGGAAAAATCACGACTACCCCGTGGCCACCCTACGTCACCGAAGAGGCGCTCAGACAGTTCATTCGCCAGGCATTGCAAGAAGACGTCGGCGAAGGCGATCATTCTACCCTGGCCGCCGTGCCCGTTGACCTGCACCAGCGAGCGCGCTTGCTCGTCAAGGCCGAAGGCATCCTGGCCGGTGTGGCACTGGCCGGGCAAATTTTTCACTACGTGGACGATTCGCTGCGCATGGAAGTGCTCGTGGGCGACGGCGTCGCCGTGCAGCCCGGCGATGTGGCCTTCACGGTGCAAGGCCCGGCACGCGCTATCCTGACGGCCGAGCGGCTAGTGCTCAATTGCATGCAGCGCATGAGTGGCATTGCCACCAAAACGCGGCAGTATTTGCGCCAACTCGAAGGCACCCACGTGCGCCTGCTCGACACGCGCAAGACGACGCCCAACTTTCGGCTGCCCGAAAAATGGGCTGTTGCCATTGGGGGCGGTCAGAACCACCGCTATGGCCTCTACGACATGATCATGCTCAAGGACAACCACGTGGACTATGCCGGAGGTATTACGGAAGCGATCACGGCGGCGCGTGCCTACCTGAAAGCCCAAAACCGCCACCTGCCCATCCTGATCGAGACCCGCACCCTCGACGAGGTGCGCGAGGCCCTCGCCACACCGGGCGTAGATCGGATCATGCTCGACAACATGTCGCCCGACACGCTGCGCGCGGCCGTGGCCCTCATCGGCGGGCGCTGCGCCACCGAGGCCACGGGGGGCATCACCGAGGCAATTCTTGGCGAGATAGCGCGTACGGGGGTGGACTACATTTCGGCGGGAGCCCTGACCCACTCGGCCCGCTCGCTCGACATGAGCCTGAAGGCTTATTGATTATTATCTACTTTTGCACGTTGGACGAAATCGCACTTCGCCCCATTTACGTTAATACATTTCAACACCATGAAGAACCAGGCATCCATGCGCGTCCAGCAATCGCAGCAACTCAATTTGCGCGGCGGCGTCAAGACCAAAAAGTACAAGCTGGAGAATAATACCTACATCAAGCTCTCGCTCCAGCGCGTGCTGGTGCAATTCTGGTGGGCCTTTCTGGTGCCCGTCGCCGTGGTGGCCGTGGGCTTTGTTTTTCCCAAGGCCCTGGGCTGGCTCGTTGGCATCGCCATCACGCTGACGATACTCTACGTGCTTTTCTGGTTGATCCAGTTTGTGGGCGTCACGCAACTTCCGCAAAACAAGCCCATGTTCGAGAAGATGAGTTATGAGTTTGATGCGCGGCTATTCCTGATGCGAATTAACCAGAAGCAGGCCATGCAACTGACTTGGGACCAGATCAAGTCGGCCCGCAAAACCAAGGATGCCTTTTTGCTGATCATCTCGCGGGCGCAGTTTATCCACCTGCCCTTCACGATCTTCAACTCCGAAAACGACCGTCGCCTGACGGAGGCCATCCTGCGCCGGAAGGGGCTGTTGCCCGCCGCGGCCGACGACAAAACTGGCCCGGCCACCCCTGAGCGCAAGCCCAATGCCGGGCCTCCGCGCAAAAACGACCCAAGTCGGCCCGCCCCGCGCCCCTGAACCGCACTTCGGATTGCGGCGTTCTGACTTCGATTATTTCTTACTTGTACGCAGCCTAACCCTTTGTTGCTTTGAGCGCTAATTCGTCCGAAATGTCCTTTCTCGATCACCTGGAAGAACTCCGGTGGCACCTGATTCGGGCGTTACTCGCTATTTTTGTCTGCACAGTGGTGGTGTTTGCTTCTAAGGAGACCGTGTTTCACCACATCATCCTGGGCCCTTCGCGTACGGATTTCTGGACGTACCGCCAACTCTGTGCGCTGGCCACACAAATTGGCTCGCAGGTGCTGTGCATGGACTCGCTGCCCTTTACGATCCAAAGCCGCACCATGACGGGTCAGTTCAGCATGCACATTTCGTCTTCGATCGTTATCGGACTGATCGTTTCCTTTCCTTATGTGTTCTGGGAAATCTGGCGGTTCATCAAGCCCGGTCTCTACGAAACTGAGCAACAGGTGACTACGGGGGCCGTGTTTTTTGTATCGTTGCTCTTCGGTACGGGTGTGCTCTTTGGCTACTATATTGTCTCGCCGTTGGCGGTCAATTTTCTATCCAACTACCAGGTGGATGCCACCATTCTCAACGAGTTTGACATCACCTCTTACGTCAATACCCTCACGATGGTGGTGCTTTCGTGTGCCATCATGTTCCAGCTACCCATGGTAATCTACGTGCTTTCGAAGGCCGGGCTGGTCACGCCCGACATATTGCGCACGTACCGTCGGCACGCCATAGTAGCGATTCTGGTCATCTCGGCCATTATCACCCCTCCCGACATGATCACGCAGGTGCTCATCTCGCTGCCCATCTTCCTGCTTTACGAACTGAGTATTTTTATATCTGGCGCGGTGCTGCGGCGCCGTTTGCGTGCGCTGGCGGCTCGTACGGACACCAAGGTGCTGGCGCCCGACACAAATTCCTGATTTTCATACACGGTATCCGCAAAAACGGGGGCATATCGGGCCCACGCGCCGGTTCGTTGTAACGGGAAAGAACGATTTTTACCCGACAGCCTCCTTCGTACATGTACGCACCCTTTCTAAGTCAGCACCGACGCTGGTGGCGCCCGCTGGGCTGGTCGCTGCTGACCTTGCTGCTGGTGTACGTCGTGTTTGAGGCAATATTCTTTTTCTACGCCGTACCGCTCGCCCGCGCCTACTTGCGCCGGGTAGTGGCCCAGCAGAGTGGCTACACCTACGAGCTAGACTTTCGGGGGCTGCGCGTGGACTGGGTGACCCAAGGTGTACACGTTACTGAACTTTCCCTGCGTCCGAACGCCCGCGCCTTGCGCGATGCGGCCCCGCGCTACTACTTGCACCTGCCGGCCCTGCACCTGCGCGGTGCCGACTTGCGTCGCTGGTACCGCACCGGCGAGCTGCACCTGACAACCCTTCACCTGGAGCGGCCCAGTATTCAGTTGGTAGGATTGCCCGACCAGCCCCCTCCATCGGCCAACAGCGACGAAGTGCTGGCCCAGGTGTATAACCTGCTTTCGCCCGTCGTGCGGCGCATCCGCATCGGCGAGGTGGTGATCGAAAACGGCGATATCGGCCTTTTCCGGCGCGATCCGCAAACAAAAAGATTTTCGGTGGCCGACCGCATCGTGCTGATATTGAAAGACGTCCAACTCGACAGTGTTCGCCTTCGGCAAAGCCACCAGTTGCTCTTCGCCGACGACATTGAGCTCCGCTTTGACAACTATCACCTGCTGTTGGGTGACAGCCTGCACGCCCTTCGGGCCAGCAAAGTACGCCTGGAGAAAAACAGCGGCCGGGTGTACGTCGAGGACTTTCAGCTTACGGCCGATCAGCAGCCCGATACGCTCGTCGCCCACCGCACGCGTTACGAAGTGCGGGTGCCCGCTTTCGAAATGTGGCTCAACAACCCAGATCAGGCGTACTTTCAGCGGCGGATGCACGTGCGCCGCGTGGAGTGGCAGGCACCGAGCGTAGAGATTTTCGACCCACCGGGTAGCCCCAAAGCCGATATTGATTCGCTCGACGTAGATCTGTACCCCTTGCTACGCGACTACCTGGAGGTGCTCACGGTGGACACGCTCGCCCTCGAAGCAGGGGCCTTTGCCCTGCGGCGCTCCCGGCACGACACAGCGGCAGTGATGCGCGCCGCCCGGATTGACGTGCTGGCTACGGACTTTCGGATAGACTCGCTCGTGCACCGCGACCGTGCCCGCGTGTTCAATGCGGCGGCTTTGCACGTTGCTTTCGGCGGCTTTCAGGCGCGGCTGTCCGATTCGGTGCACGTACTACGGGCCGTGCAGGTGCTGCTTGCTACCGATTCGGCCCGGGTGGTGGGCACGGGCATGACGGTAATGCCCGAATTACGCGCGCCTACGTCCAAAGGGCAGTTCGTCCGCGGACGCTACGAAGTGAGCCTCCCCCGCATCGAGATGCAAGACGTAAATTTCCCAAGGCTGTACCGGGATGGCAATCTGCAAATGGCTCTTTTGCAGATTGACAGTGCCACGGCCGACCTGGCGCGCTACATCGCTCCCAAAACGGACTCTACACCAGGCCTTTATTCGCTCTTCTCCGAATACTTCCGTTCCATCGAGGTGGATCATCTGCGCCTGGGGCACGGCGAACTGCGCATGGCGCGCTACCAAAAAGCCCGCAAAGACACCCTGTCGGCCGGACGCATCGCGTTCGATCTGACCCAATTTCGGCTCGACTCCACCACGCTTTACGAAAACGACCGCTTGTTCTACGCCGATGCGCTCGATTTTACGCTGCGCGACTACGTGCTGCGGTTGGCCGACCGCGTGCACCAATTTTCGGCGCGCGAAATCGGCATCTCGACGCGCCGCAACGAGGTCTACGCCCGGGGGCTGCGCCTGATGCCACGGCCCCACGTAGCCATCGAAAAAAAGCTGCGTCTTCGTCAGCGCACCAGCGTGCTGGAAGTAACCATTCCGGAAATACGCTTGCACGATGCCAACATCAAGAAAGCCTATTTCGAGCAGCAGTTGCGCATTGGCGAGATCGTGATCCGAGAGCCGGAAATGAGCCTGACCCGCTTTACCGACCTCAAGGGCGGGCAAGACAAGCGGCCCGATGGCAGCGAGGTGTACGACGTGCTCTCCGACTATTTGCTGTCTGTGCAGATTGACACGGTGCGCATTGAGGAAGGCGCCGTAACGCTCAATTTGCGGCGTGGCCGCGAGATAAATACGCTTTTTAGCCACACCGTGTCGGCCGAAATGACCCACTTCTACCTCGATGCCCAGGTTGCCCAACGGGACGACCGCCTTTTCTTTGCCGATGACATTGACGTACGGGTACGTAACTACACGCTTTATTTGCCCGACAGTATCCACGAGGTGACGGCCGGCCAGGCCAACCTCTCGACCCGGCGCGCCGAGATCGTGCTCACCGATGTCCGGGTGGCGCCCGAGGCAAATCAGGGAAAAACGTCGCGTACGACTTTTTCCCTGCGCGTACCCGAAATTCGGATGCAGGGCGTGGACATGCTGGCCTTTTATCAAGAAAAAAAGCTGCGCCTGTCCGGCATTGAAATTAAAGCCCCCGCCATCGAGATCCGCCTGTCGGACGGTGACAGACAGCCGCCGCCCGGGCGCAGTACGGGCCGGACGGCCTCCAGTAAAAACGGGGGGCGCATGCCCCCCGCCCTGCGCGAAGTGCAGTTCGACACCCTGCGGTTCGAGGAAGGCTCGCTCGTACTGAGCCAAACCCGACCTGACCAAACCCTCGACACGCTCGCCTCCAGCCGTTTGGTAGCCGAGCTGCACCAGTTCAACCTCAATCAACGTACCCTGCGCTACGCCCGCGAAGTATTCTTCGCCGACGACATCCGCTTTGAGCTGCGCCAAGCCTCGTACCGATTACCCGATCGGCACCACCAGCTCTACGCTCCCCTCGTGCAGTTTTCCTCCGCCTCGGGCCAGTTGGATGCTTATGACCTGCGGGTCACCCGTACGGATACGGGGGCTGGGCTGGGCCTGACTGCCCAAGTGCCCCGCCTCACCCTGGAAGGTCTTTTTCCCGGCGAGGCCTGGAAAAACCAACGCCTCG
Source organism: Catalimonadaceae bacterium (assembly GCA_036734065.1). Taxonomy (GTDB): domain Bacteria; phylum Bacteroidota; class Bacteroidia; order Cytophagales; family Flexibacteraceae; genus DAIMZG01. The sequence continues at coordinate 2,600 of DAIMZG010000074.1, read as the reverse complement.
CCCTGCAGTTTATCCGCCTTTATCAACCCGAAATCCACATCGCCTACCCAGCAGGCGGGGCGCAAACCTCGGGGCTGCCGGATCTGGCCACCTGGTTGCCCGATTCGTTGCAAGCGATAGACGTATGGGGCATTCACCTCGAAGAGGGCAACGTGCGGGGGCATTCGCAGGGGCAGCCGCCAAGTGCTGGCTGGCAGCTAAGTCACCTTATGGCCGACTTGCGGGGCCTGCGGATCAGCCGCGATCAACCTATCCGTGAGGCCTCTTTCCTGTATTGCGACGAAGTAAGTGTCCAGTGTCGGGAGGTGGCCTGGCGCAGTGCCGACAGTCTCTACCAGTGGCGCATCGCCCAACTGGGCTTTTCGTCCCGGCCGATGCGCCTTTGGGTGCGGGAAGTCACGCTGGAGCCCCGCCTCGACCGGGCGGCCTTTGCCCAGCACAAGGGCTACGCAACCGATCAGTTTTCGGGCCGGATACGCTGGGCCGAGCTCGACGGCTTCGACCCCGACGACCTGCTGCGCCACGGTCGGCTACGGGCCCGGCGCCTGCGGGCCGACGGCGGAGCGCTAGTTGCCTACCGGGACAAACGCTATCCCGAAAAAGAAGTCCGCCGACCGTTGCTTTCCCGGCAACTGACGCGCTTACCCTGGCCTTTTACGCTCGATACCCTCCGCTGGGAGCACGCCCACGTTACCTACGAAGAGCAACCCCAGCAAGGCCAACGATCGGGCGTAGTCACCTTCGACCGCGCCCATCTGGAGGCTCATCACCTCAGCAACGAACCTACCGTCATTGCCCGACAACCCCTGTCGCAGGTGTGGGCGAAAAGCTACCTGATGGGACAGGGCGCTTTGCAATTGCACCTGCGGCTTCCCCTCGACGATCCGGATCAGACTTTTACGTTCGAAGGCCAACTGGGCGCCATGCCGCTGGCAGCCCTCAATCCGGTGCTGGAGCCACTAACGGGCGTGTATGTGCAAGCGGGGAAGGCCGACAGCATTGCCTTTCGGCTCGATGCCGACCAAACTGCTGCCGAGGGCAATGTAACGGCCCATTACGCCGATTTGCGCGTGGGGCTGAGCGATGTGCAAACCGGACAAAGGGGAGGCTGGCTGCCAGACGCAACCGCCATACTGGTCAATACTTTCGTGGTGCGCTCGCAAAATCCCGGCCGCTTGCAGTCGGTCCCGCGGCCCGGTCCTATCCACTACGCACGCATTCCCCACAAGTCGGTCATCAACTATTGCTGGCGGGCTTTGCTGATGGGCATCAAGGTCAGCATTGGCCTGGGCGATGGCGATCAGGCCCAGTCTGTGCCCGATACCACGCCCGTGCAGCCGCGCGAACCGTAGGCCGGGGGTTGCGTTTTTAGGGGAAACACGCTGTATGTCCTCCGCCCGCATTGCCTCTTTTCCGGCTCCTGATGCCCCGGCCACGCCCGTTACCTGGCAGGCCCTTCCCCCCCGCTTCGAGCCGCACGCCTATACCTTCGCTTGCAACCTGCCTGCTCCTATCCACATCGTCTGGGGTTGGCTCAATACCCCGGAAACGTTCACCAAAGGCCAGCTTTGGCCCTACCGGGTCGAGTTTGTCAGCGGCGACCCCGCGCGGCGCGCGGCGGGTTTTGCCGAAGGCATCCAGAATGCACACCACGGCCCGCTGATGAACTTTGCGGGAGTGCTCGCCCAGGTGCGCCCTCCGCACTATCGCGACCTGCAATATTATTACGGCAGCTACGCGCTGAGTTTCCGCCTGATCCGCCCTACGCGGCTGCAATTTTGGCTCGCCGCTCGCCCCGATGGCACGACGCAGTTGCACGGCCGCGTGGATAGCTACGTGCGCCGGGGCATCGGTCCGCTTTGGTCGGGTACGCAACGGCTATTCTGGCAGAGCTTTCGCCGCTGGGCCACGCGCGAGGTGCGCCGCCAGCGGCCTACTTCCTGAGTTTTCGGAAGACGTGAGAAAAAAAGCGAAGTGCAAGCACTTTTGTAAAGGTTATTTTTCTGTCGAGGCTGCCTTCATGCGATACCTCACGAGTAACGCACAAAATTACGTTTTCGAATGCTTACTTACTTATCCAGCCGTACAGTGAGGTCAAAAATTACCCGATAAAACCCTAGTTAGGTTATGTGTTTGAAAACGACATTCGATTTATATTTCTTTCAAATACAACCTCGTTCGTGCAGTCTCTTCACGGAGAATCCCTCTGGTTGCCTTAGAATACGCTGACGTCTGATTAAATTTGGTTTAGTCAACACGCAAGAACCACACGTTTGCAACTGTATTCTAAAACACCTCTATTATGGAAAGGGAAATTTTATTCAACGAAACGTTCCTGGTCATCGAATATGATCCGAAAAACAACTGGGTGTATACGCATTGGCACGGTCACCCCGACGAGCTACAGATCGAAGCGGGGCTGAACAAGATCTTGCAGTGTCTTGAAACCAAGAAGTGCAGCAAGGTGCTCAACGACAACATCTTGGTTGAAAACGCCATGATGCAACTGCAAAACTGGCAGACCTGCAACTGGTTTGCCCGGGCCATCAAGGCGGGCTTGCGCTCGATTGCCTACATTTACAGCCACAGCATGTACAGCT
>DAIMZG010000073.1:0-9426 GCA_036734065.1 Catalimonadaceae bacterium | reverse complement strand
AATCAGATTCAGGGCGACACGGTGCGGGTGCAGATGCTGCAAAATCGCATTCACCGCATGATCACCCGGCAGAATTCTTTCATTGTTTCGCGCGACAGCCTCAAGAATTACAACCAGGTGAAGGGCCGCCACATGGTGGCCTACTTCGACGATCAGAACTACCTGAGCCGCATCGAGGTGGACGGCAACGGGCAAAGCCTCTATTTTGCCCTTGATGGCGACTCCGTGCTCGTCGGCATGAACCGCGTGGACTGCAGCGATATGTTGGTGCGGCTACGCGAAAACAAGATGCAAGAGATCGTTTTTATCAATCAGCCCGACGCCCGCTTTATCCCCCCGCACGAACTGCGCGAACCCGACCGTCGCCTCAAGGGCTTTCGTTGGCGCAGCCAGGAACGACCCACCCGGGCCGGCGTACTCCGCAAGACCGCAGTGCCCCCTTCTTCCCCAACTGATTTGCCCGTAGGTCAACCCGCGCAGGTGCCGATGCGCTTGCCCTCCAACACACTCTGACGCAAAGCTTACTTTTCCCGATAGGTGTAATAAAGGTATGAGATTTGTACTGGCTTGGCAGGTGGAACTATTCTAATATTGAAATACTTTTGGAACGGATATCTAATCACATGAAAACATCGTTACTACTCCTTATCTCGTTTGCGCTGATGCCCTGGGCCTTTGCCCAGCGGGCAGAGGGTGGTACCGATCCGGTGCGCCCCAGCCAAGCCCACCGCGTGGTGGTTGCCGACGTGCCCCATTTGCCCGGCAACGAAGTAATTTCCGCCGACATTTATCCCAATCCGGCCTCCGTCGAGGCTTTTGTCACCTACCGTCTTTTGCCACAAACCAAAGACGCCAAAGTACTGATTTACAATGTGTTGGGTACGCTCGTCAAAGAGATCTCTTTGGTACCCAGCGACAGTCGCATCCGCATTGACGTGAGCCAGTTCAACTCTGGCATCTATTTCTATACGCTCTACGCCGACGGGGCGAAGCAATCTACCCGGCGGCTCGTCGTTAAAAATTAACCTGATCTGCACCTTTACGCCCTACTCCGGAGATGTCCTCCGGAGTTTTTTTGTTTTTAGGCAGATACAATTTTCAAGAAAGTACGACGGACAGTTCGCCCGCCGCCCGGGCCCGGCCCGTTAGGTGCACCCGGTCGCCCACGACAGTCACGATCAGGTCGCCGCCCCGCGCCGAAAGTTGCCGCGCACGCAGCCGCCTACGCCCCAGCCGCTCGGCCCAGTAGGGACCCAGGGCGCAGTGCGCCGAGCCCGTCACGGGGTCTTCGTCCACGCCGTAGGCCGGGAAGAAGCAGCGCGACACAAAGTCGGTGGCTGGATCGTCGGCCCGGGCTGTCACCAGCACGCCGCGGACCTCCCACCGGGCCAGGGCCTCCAGGTCAGGCCGGAGTTGGACTACCGTGGCCGCATCGGTCACTTCTATCAGCAAATCCATGCGATTGCGGGCCACGCCGACGGGCGACGTGCCCAATGCAGCCCGCAAGTCCGGCGGGGGCGTAGCCACGTGGGCTATTTCGGCCGGAAAGTCGAGTCGAAAACCATCGTCTTCTGGTTGAGCGGTCAGTTTTCCGCTCCGCGTTTCGAAAGTGAAGGGGTGATTGGCCAGTGCATGGTGTTCGGACTGTAGCCAGTGCGCCGCCGCCAGCGTGGCGTGGCCGCACAAGTCCACCTCGCGCACGGGCGTAAACCAGCGCAACGCGTACGTACCGGGCGCGGAAGTGGGTTTCAGAAAGGCCGTTTCGGAAAGATTGACGCGGGCAGCAATAGCCTGCAGGATCGCGTCGTCGGGCCAATCGGTAAGGCTACACACCCCTGCGGGGTTGCCCTGCGCACCTTTGCCCACGAACGCATCTACCAGGGCAACGGTGTACACGCTAGTTTTTTTGCAAGACATAAAGCAGGTCGGAGCGATCGGATGCAATGCGCCCTCCTGACAACAACCCCACGCTCTTGATAGCCACGTGCCCGAACGGATAAAGAGGGCGAAAGCGCCGAAAACCGTAGCTGTATTCGGAAAGCACCCGGAGCCCGTGCGCCTGACAAAAAGCGCGCATACCCCTCAGCGATACCACACCGTCGTAGTAGGTGGGAAACGGATCGTAACCCGGTTTACCTGCGTTGGGGTGACCCATGGCGCGCTTGATGAGTACGTGCATCCAAAAAGGGGTTGTTTTGGCCAGAAAACCGTAGGCACAATCGGCATCCGGAATGCGCAGAACCATCAGCCCACCCGGCTTGAGCCAGCGAGTAAAGTTCTCGAGTACTCGCTGAGCACCCGCCACGTGTTCCAGCACGTAAGAGGAGTATATAATGTCAAAACTAGACGACGGCATCTCTGTCGTGCTCAGATCACCCACAATAGCTTCGTCCAGGTCTTGTTGTCGCTCTTTGCGCAACTGCAAAGCTTCAGCAGATTGGTCTATCCCAATGAGGTAGTAAGGAATATCGCCCATGTCTAACTCCCAGCGCTGCCCGCAACCCGCTTCGAGCAATCGCAATTCTCTGTTGCTGTGTGCTGCCGCGTATGTCTGAATATGCTGTAGGATGTGCGCAGCATCTTGCTCAGACTTGGGAGAAAAGGCAACCTTCTTAACGTCATTCATATAAGAATCTCCATTAGAATCTGACACCTTAACATATTCAGCCTAAAATCTGCTAAGAAGGCTCGTATTCTCCAAAATACACGTCAATGACGGTCTGCTTAAAGTCCGCCAAACGCAAGAAAACCCACGCCGTAGCCAGTGCCAAGGGCGTGGCCAGCAGCAGCGTCAGGTTCTGCATCAGCAGCCCCGCGATAACAGGCCAGAGGCTGATCGTGAGCCCTAAAGCCATAAACAATACGTAGAAAAGGTAGGTGCCCAGCCGCACGGGCGTGTAGTACCAACTGCTGCGCAGCGATTGGCGCAGTTGCTCAACCTCGCACTGGTACGAGCGAGCCCGCACGTGAGTACGCTGCTGCGCACGGCGGCGCCAGTCGGCAAAGTAAGGATCGGGCGTGCGGGGATCAGCCCATACACTGTACGCCTCCACCACTTGCCGGGGACGGACGAGGGCCGCGTAAGCCTTCTCCAGTGCCTGAAACTGCCCGGCCGCATCGGGGTCGGCGTTGTGGTCGGGGTGTACCCGCAATGCCTGACGGCGATAGGCCCGGCGAATTTGCGCCGGACTGGCATCGGCCCCTAGTCCTAACAAGCGGAGGTGATTGTTCATGAGAAAGGGGTGGTGAAAGTTGGGCTGTTGGCGCACCGCTCGAACCCGTGTGTGGCAGCGGATGAATTTATGCGTGGTGGCTGTCTAAATAAACGCCCGGTTTGATGAAGTGTTTGCCTAGTCGTGCACGGGTAATTTTTGCAGTAAACTGCATTTGCTTTTCAAAATACGAGAAAAAACGCCACTATTTGCAGCGTCAGAAGAAAATATTACCAAGACTTCTTCTTAATATTTTCCGTTTTGGGGCGTAACTATCTGGCACAGAGCACAAAAAAACCGCTCGGCCGGGAGCGGTCATGCGCAACGATTATGGGCAATGCCTATCCCCAAATAGACTCGGGGACTGCCATCGGCAGCGATACTACAAAAGTGGCACCCTGCCCGGGCGTGCTCTCGCACCAGACCCGGCCGTGCATGGCTTCGGTAAATTGCTTGACAATGGACAAGCCCAGCCCGTGCGACGACTCGCCCCCCGTGGGACGGGCGCTCAGCCGCTGAAACCGCCCGAAGAGGCGTTGCTGATCGGCCGACGTCAGGCCGGGCCCCTGGTCGCACACCCGCAGGTGCAGGTGCGTCTCGTGCGGATGGCATTCGATCCGAATCGAGCGTCCGGAGGGCGAATACTTGATCGCGTTCGAGAGCAGGTTGTCCAGCACCTGGTGCAACAGTTGGGCATCGGCCACCACAAGGGGGATATCTTGTGCGGACGGCAACTGCAACTGCAACGATTTGCGCACCAGGTTTTCGTCGTGGTGGCTGGCCAGTTGCTGCCAGATGGCCCGCACGTCGAGTGGCTTGAGTTCGGTGCGCAGCACCCGGGCCGCCTCGAAGTTTTCCGTATCGAGCAGTTGGGCAATGAGTTTGAGCAGGCGTTGCCCGTCGTCTTTCATGAGCCCCAGGTACACATGTTGGTCGGCGCTGAGGGGTTCAGCCTCCAGTTCGATCAGGTTGGCCAAGCCCATCATCCGGGCTAGCGGACTACGTAAGTCGTGCGCCACGATGTTGATGAGGTGGTTTTTCTCCTCGTCGAGTTCTTGCAAGCGCCGGTTGCTGGCCTGCAATTCGTTGTGGCTGCGCAAGATGTGCGCATGTTGCCGGGTGATCTGGTCTTTCTGCTGCTGGATTTTGCGATTTTGACGTTCGAGTTGCTCTTTATTGACCTTGAGCTCTACGCGTCGGATCACCTCGCGCCGATGAAAATTGTAGCGGAGCACCGACACGATGCTCGTCGTCACCAACAGGCTCAGGAATACGATGCTTCCCTGCGAAAAGAAATCAGCCAGCGCGAAGTGGTGGCTGATCAGGTACGCGCTGCTCAGGGCCAAGGCTCCGCCGTTCAGGCTGAGCAAGGCGTAGATAGGTCGCCAGATCATGATCAGCCCGTAGGCCACCAGCAGCGTGCCGTAGTTGAGCAGTACGGTTTCCAACTGCGCGGGCGTAACGAATAGGCATATCATCAATTCGTGCACCGTAAGCAGCGCCAGACAGGCATAGGGCGTCCAGATAGGCCAGGTCAGCACGCGAGCCGTGCGCACCAATTGCAGGCCCAACAGCAAGATGACCAATCGGCTCAGGCTTAGCGAGAGTGCCCTGTCGGACAAGTGCAGCCAATCGGTGATAGACCAAGAGGCAAAAATAAGCAGCGCCACCCAGGCCATGGGGCGGGCATAGTAACGAGCAGATTTAGCCAATTCCTGATCGGCTAGTAAGTAAACGCGTTCCGTTGTCAAGCGAAGCTAATTTTATCCGAAATATAACGCCGTGGAACGGTACGCAATCGTGGAACATTTGAGGGAAATCTGCGCGGCGTGCTTTATTTGACTACTCTCAATTCTTTTTAGCGAGAAACAAATCTTTATACAGATATAAGATAGTATTTACTTTTAATAGTTAAAGTATGATTCCGTCTGCAAATGTCTGTTCGCTTGGCCTTGTCAGCGTTCTCCGCATAAAAGTGATTTAGCTGCGGGTATCCGGTTATAAGTTATTGCGGATAGGCGGCGTCTTTGACAGCCCTTTTTTTTACTAAAAAGCAATAAAGTTTACATTTTTCGTGTAGCCTGACGAGCGGGTGCATATCCTCACGGCGTTGTTTCGATCAGGGCCAGGCGGGCTTTCTGATCCAGGCTGGTTTTGTAGGGATGACTCCGATAGGTGAGCACCCGCTCGAAAAAATGCCGGGCCTGCTGCGTTTGGCCCCGCGCCCGGTAGAGGTAGCCCAATTGCAGGGCGGCACTGGGGGCAAAGTACGTATCAGGAGCCGTGTCGGCCAGCCGCAGGGTGTGCTCGTAGCGCTGGATGGCGGCGAGCGTATCGCCCTGGGCGTGTCGGATGCGGCCCACCCGGTAGTGGTACTCAACACGCGCGGGCCCGGCGGGAGCCCCCTGCGTCCGGTACGTCGCAAGGGCTTGCAGAGCGGCTTCGTAGAAACCGCCGTCGTAGCTGAAGCGCGCCTGCAACAAGGCCCGATCGGGCATTTGGTCGCCTTCGGCAAAACGCTGGGCGCGCTGGTCGGCTTCGCCCCGGGCCGTGCCCACCTGCAAAATGCGCGCCCGGTAGGCCTCAGCCTGTGCTTCGTCGCCGCTTAGCCAGGCCGCCGCCCAGAGTCGGTAGTAGGTATCTTTGCGCAGGCTTTGGCCCGTGTACTGGCGTAAAAACCGTCGCCAAGCCGCCGTGGCGGGCGCGTATTCGCCCCGCTGCAGGTGCACTTCTCCCCGCAGATAGTCGAAATGGGGCAAGGGAAAATCGCCTTCTTGGGCGGGCGCGTATTGCAAGACGGGCAAGGCCTCGGCGCTGCGCCGGGCCTTCATGAGCGAAAGCGCGTAGAAAAAGCGCAGCATCGGGTGCGCGGGCTGGGCCTCGTGCAACCGCTGCAGCGGCGTTAGCCCTCCTGCGTAGTCTTGCAGCAAATAGACCCGAACGAGTTGGTGGAGCAGCGCCGCCTCCAGGCGGTGGGGCGTGTCGGCCGTGGCGGACACCGCCATCTGTTGCAAACCCGTGGGCACCTCCCCGCGCATGCCCAGCAGCGTCGCCAGCCAGCGGTAGCGCTCCGGCACCGAACCGATCATGACCCGCAGCAAGCCCAGACTTTTGCCATTGGGGGCAAAGTCGGGAAAGCGCTGCTCGTTGGCCTCCAGCCATTTGTAGGCCTGCCGGATGCTCCAGGCGGCGCTCAGGTCGTCGCCCATCTTGAGCTTGACAAAGGCCCAGTACAACTTGACTTCGGCCTGCGCAAAGAGGTAGTAGGGAGAATCGCGCGCCGGATTGGCCGCTATTTGCGCCAAGCGCTCGGCTTCGCGAGGCGCCCACTGGTCGTAGTGCGTGCGGTCTTCGGTGATGAGCAGCTCAATGACGTCGGCGTAGTTGGCCAGGTAGGGCACCAACCCGTTGTCGGGCTCCGTACGCGCCAGTTGGGCCAGTTGGGTGCGGCCCGCGTCGAGGCGGAGGGCCAGCAAGTCGGTGTAGGTGGCCTGCGCAGCGGGCGTAAAGGCAAAGCGTGCTGCTGCCGGATGTGCCTGCACCAGCAGCCAGACACAAAAAAAAGGGCACGTCGTACGGACGGCCCTTCGCAATATCGGGTGCATGCGTGTTTATGCCTCCACGGTTTCTACGTCGGCCAGGATGCGGCCGCAGTGTTCGCAGACGATGATCTTCTTGCGGTCGCGGATGTCGGCCTGCCGCTGGGGCGGCACGGTGTTGAAGCAGCCCCCGCAGGCGCCGCGCTTGACGGCCACCACGGCCAGCCCGTTGCGGGCATTGGAGCGAATACGATCGTAAGAATAGAGCAGACGCTTTTCGATCTGGTCTTCCGCCGCAGCGCGGCCGCTGACCAACTCGTGCTCTTCGGCTTCGCTCTCGGCCACAATTTGGGCCAACTCGCCCTTTTTGCTCTCGAGGTCTTTCTGCCGTTCGCCGAGCACGAGTTTGAGTTGCTCGATCTCTTCGTCTTTGCGCTCGATCTTGAAATAGTATTCTTTGGTCTTCTTCTCGATGATCTGGATTTCGAGCGATTGCAACTCTACTTCCTTGCTGATGGCGTCGTACTCGCGGTTGTTGCGGACGTTCATCTGCTGCTCTTCGTAGCGCTTGATGAGCTTTTCGGCGTCTTTGATGGATTGTTTATGCTGGCTGATCTCGGACTTGAACGCAGTGATCTCATCGCGGAATTTCTGAATGCGGGTCTCATAGCCCGCAATTTCGTCTTCCAGGTCCTGCACTTCCTCGGGCAGATCGCCCCGTACTTTCCGAATATTATCCAAAGCAGAATCTATCTCCTGGAGCCTCTGCAAGGCATCGAGCTGCTGAGCGACGGTTTTTTCCATAATAAATTACAAGTATTGGACGGGGTTGGTCGTCACTGTTGACAAACAAACCGCAATATTAGGCATTTTTTCGCGCAAATGCCGGGCCAGCCACGCCTTAATGCCCACTTCGCTTTCGTAGTGCCCCACGTCGACCAGCACCAATTGGCCATCGGCGTCGAAAAATTCGTGGTACTTCACGTCGGCCGTCACGAAGGCATCAGCCCCCTGGCGGCGGGCCTCGCCAAGCAAAAATATGCCCGCCCCACCGCACACCGCCACGCGGGTTACGGGTCGCCCGCGCAAGGGCGTGTGCCGCACCACGGCCAAGTCCAGGCGCGCTTTGAGGTGATGCAAAAAATCGCGCTCGTCCATCGGAGTGGCCAGCGTACCGATCATCCCGGCCCCGATGCCCTGGTGGAGGTTGTCGAGCGGGGCCAGAAAGTAGGCCACTTCCTCGTAGGGATGCGCCGCCCGCATAGCCGCCAGCACGGCCGCGCTGCGGTAGTCGGGCACTAGCACTTCGAGCCGCGCTTCGCGCACTTCTTCCAATTGGCCCCGCGTGCCGATGTGCGGCTGCGCCGTGTCGCCGGGCCGAAAGGCTCCCGTGCCTTCGGTGCGAAAGCTGCAGTGCGAATAGGCCCCCACGTGGCCCGCGCCCGCTGCGTGCAGGGCCGTCCGCACCGCTTCCAGATTTTCGGGCGGCACCAGCACGGTCAGGTGTTGCAGGCGCCCGGCCAGCGGCTGCAAGATGCGTGGCCGTTGCAGGCCCAGCCGCTCGGCCAGCATGGCATTGACGCCTTCGGCTACGTGGTCGAGGTTGGTGTGCGCGGCGTAGATCGCCACCCCTTGCCGGAGGGCCGCCATCACGGTGCGCTCCACGTAGGTGCGGCCCGTCAAACGCTTGAGACCCCGGAATACGATCGGGTGGTGGGCCACCACGAGGTTGCAGCCCTGCGCAACGGCCTCCTCCACAACCGCTTCGGTGCAATCGAGCGTAAGCAACACCCCGCGCAGGGGCGCCTGGTCGTCGCCTACTAGCAGGCCCGCGTTGTCGTAGTCGGCCTGCAGGCTGGGGGGCGCCAGGGCTTCGAGGGTTCGGATGACGTCGCGCAGGGTGATAGACGCATGGTCGGTCATGGGCAGGGCAGCGTTTACTCCTCGCGGCGGACGAGGGCCACCACGTTTTCGACGTGGTAGGTGTGGGGAAACATATCTACGGGTTGTACGTGCGCCACGGCGTACTGATCGTCGAGCAGGGCCAGGTCGCGGGCCTGCGTGGCGGGGTTGCAACTGACGTACACGATGCGGCGCGGGGCGGCCGCCCGGATGGTGGCCACCACGTCGGGGTGCATGCCCGCCCGGGGCGGATCGGTGATGAGCACCTCGGGGCGGCCGTGGGCGGCCAGAAAATCGGCCGTCAGCACCTGGCGGGTGTCGCCCGCAAAAAAGGTGGCATTGGTGATGCCGTTGTGCGCCGCGTTGGCCCGGGCGTCTTCGATGGCGCTGGCCACGCTTTCGATGCCCACCACCCGGCGGGCCTGCCGGGCCACAAAGTTGGCGATGGTGCCCGTGCCGGTATAAAGGTCATAGACCACCTCTTCGCCCGTCAGGGCGGCCCACTCGCGCACGATTTGGTAGAGGGCATAGGCCTGTTCGGAATTGGTCTGGTAGAAAGACTGCGGGCCGATCCGGAAGCGCAGGTCCTCCATGGCCTCTTCGATGTAGGGCGTGCCCCGGAAGCACACGGGCGTCTGGTCGAAGTAGGAGTCGTTTTTCTTGGGGTTGATCAGGTACTGCAGCGACGTCACATTGGGGAAACGGTCGGCCAGGTGGGTCATGACGTCTTCGATGGCCGCCTGGTCGGGCTCGTAGAAAATCACCAGGACCAT
>DAIMZG010000072.1:0-9503 GCA_036734065.1 Catalimonadaceae bacterium | reverse complement strand
CTTGGTGTCGGATGTGGTGGTGTCGGTGCGGGATTTTTAGGCTGCCTGCCGGGGGTATTTTCCGGAGGAAACAAAAAACCTCGTAGAAAAACGAGTTTCTACGAGGGAGCAATCAGCAGTTTGGCTGGTTTATTCTGCTCAGACCTGCTGCATCAGAAAGGCCTTGATGTAATCGTCAATGTCGCCGTCGAGCACGTTCTGCACGTCGCTGCGCTCGTGGCCCGTGCGTACGTCCTTCACCAGTTTGTAGGGATGGAGCACGTAGTTACGGATCTGCGAGCCGAAGTCAATGCGCTTTTTGGTGCCTTCGATGCGGGCGCGCTCTTCGTTGCGCTTTTCGATCTCCAGTTGGTAGAGCCGTGAGCGGAGCATCTGCAGTGCCTTTTCTTTGTTTTGGTGCTGCGAGCGCTCTTGCTGGCATTCGACCACGAGTCCCGAAGGCGAGTGGTGCAGCCGCACGGCGGTCTCGACTTTGTTGACGTTCTGGCCGCCCGCACCGCCCGCCCGGAAGGTATCCCAGCGGATATCCGACGCGTTGACCTCAATCTGGATGGTATCGTCCACGACGGGATAAGCGAAAATGGAGGCAAAAGATGTGTGCCGCCGCCCGCCCGAGTCGTAGGGCGAAATGCGCACCAAGCGGTGCACGCCAATTTCAGATTTGAGGTAGCCGTAGGCCAGCGGCCCGTCTATTTCGAGGGTGGCCGAGCGAATGCCGGCCACTTCGCCCGCCTGGTAGTTGACCTGCCGGACGGTGTAACCGCGGCTTTCGCCCCACATGATGTACATGCGCATGAGCATCTCGGCCCAGTCCTGGCTTTCGGTGCCGCCCGCGCCGGGATTGATCTCCAGCATGGCGCTGAGCTGGTCTTCCTCGGCGCTGAGCATCTTGCGGTACTCGAGGGTTTCTAGCTGCTCCAGCAATTTTTGGTATTCGACCGTGATTTCCGTATCGGCTACCTCGTCGGCCTCGTAAAACTCGTGAAGGGTTTCGAAATCTTCGTGCGCCCGGAGGAGCCGGGCAAAGTCGTCCGTCCACGCTTTTTTGGTTTGGATGGATTTCATCACCAACTCGGCCTGTTCGGGATCATTCCAGAATTCGGGGTTGGCCGTGGCTATTTCTTCTTCGGCGATCTCTCGTACTTTATTATCGTAGTCAAAGATACCCCCTCAAAGCCGATACGCGGGCTTTCAAGTCTTTCAACTGTTCAGTTGTCATATATTGAGAAAATAAAAGTAAATTATAGTTGCACTTACCCGATTAAGGGCTTCAAAGGTAAAGTTTTCGTACGCTTTATCGCAACCCGATATTTAAACACCTTGGCTATGAATACGCGATACTATCGGCGCCTGTTGGCATGGTGGCTCGTGCTGATGCTCTGGGGGTGCCACGACAGCCTGGCGCAGCGCATGGAATTTGAGGGCAAAGACACCGACGAGCACTACGTATTGCCCATTGAAACGCAGGGCCTGTTGCACGTAGTGCAGGTGCCCAACCGGGACAGAAAAGGGAACAACCGCTGGTACATCACGCGCTACGATACGCTTTTTGCGCACGTGTGGGAAGGGCAATACGATATCGGGCAGGAATGGTACTACTGCGACTACGACACAGACGCCGACGCGGTCTATTTGCTTTTTCGGCGGATGGGCTCTTTCTCGCACCTGATCTACCGCCTCGATTTGCAGGATCATTCCTTTCTGGTGTACAATGTGCCGGCCCTGATGGCCCTGGACGTGACGCGTTTTCGGGTGTTGGGCAACGACGTCTATCTGAGCGGGATGCTCAATGGCCGTTCGGTACTGACGCACTACGACCTCAACAGCCACCGCCACAAGGTGCTGGCCTCGGTGTTCAGCCCCTACTCCGACATGTGCGAGATGCAGCCTGATCTGCGAACCGGATACATGCACGTGGTGATGACGCACTACCGCCGTCGCCGCTCGTGGGTGACGGTCAGCACCTACGCATCCGGCGGACGGCTGGTGCAAGACAATCGCCCCAACGTGCCGCGCGACGTAAACCTGCTGGCTGCCCGCATCACTCCGCTGGAAAGCAACGGCTATTTTACGCTGGGCACCTACGGCACGCGCACGCTCGAATACCCGCAGGGCTTTTTTGTAGGCACTAGCGACGGCAGCCAACAGTCGGAGTTGGTGTACCAGAAGTTTACGGAGCTGAGCAATTTTTTCAACCACCTCCGGCCCGCGCGGCGTGAGCGCATTCGCCGCAAGATTTTCCGCAAGCGCGACCGGGGCAAAGAATACCGGGTGCGTTACCGATTTTTGCTGCACGACCTCTACCGCACTGCCGAAGGCTATAACCTGCTGGTGGCCGAAGCCTACTACCCGCAGTTTCGCTCCGAAATGTACGGCATTGCGTACACCTATGGCCCCAACAATAGTTATCGCGTGTTCGATGGCTATCGGTTTACGCACGTAGTGCTGTGCCTTTTCGACAACCAGGGCCGGGTGGTTTGGGACAATAGCGTAACCTTGCCCGAGATGCTGGCTTTCGAACTCAACAAAGTCACCAACGTGCACGTGAGTCAGGATACCATCCAAGTGCTGTACGCACACCGCGAAACTGTGCAGGCGCAGGTGCTGGCCAACGGCACGCTGAGCGATACGGCCCACGTGTTTGCTGAGCCGGTGATCACGCCGACGGACGAGATCTTGCAAACCCAGCAACTGGGCTTGGCCCCCTGGTACAACGACTACTTTGTCACTACCGGGCTGCAAAAAATATTCGATCCCAGCGACTACGGCCCGCAGCGCGTACGCCACGTTTTTTTCATCAACAAGATCGTGGGCCAGGTGCCCGCACCGCCGTCCGAAAAGCCCGCCCAGTAGGTACGACTAGGTCAGGTACAGGGCTGCCTTGACGGCCCGGACGGTCTGCGCCACGTTGGGCAATACGGCCTCAATCAGCGTGGGCGCGTAGGGCAGGGGTACGTCCTGGTTGGTGATGCGGTACACGGGGGCGTCGAGGTAGTCGAAGGCGTAGCGCTGCACGTGGTAGGCAATTTCGGACGAAATGGAGGCCAGGGGCCAGGCCTCTTCCACCACCACCAGCCGATTGGTTTTCTTGACGGAGGCCACCACGGCGGCGTAATCAATGGGGCGCACCGAGCGCAAGTCCACCACCTCGGCCGAGATGTCCTCTTTGGCCAGCTCTTCGGCGGCTTCGAGGGCCACCTTCAAGATCTTCCCGAAACTGACGATGGTCACGTCGGTGCCTTCCCGCTTGACGTCGGCCTTGCCAATGGGGATGAGGTACTCTGTTTCGGGCACTTCGCCCTTGTCGCCGTACATGAGTTCGGACTCCATAAAAATGACGGGGTCTTCGTCGCGGATGGCGGTTTTGAGCAAACCCTTGGCGTCGTAGGGATTGGCGGGCACCACCACTTTGAGCCCGGCCGTGTTGGCGAACCAGTTCTCGAAATTCTGCGAATGTTGCGAGGAGAGCATCCCCGCGCTACCCGTAGGACCTCGGAAGACGATCGGCACCGGGTATTGCCCGCCCGACATGGACATCATCTTGGCCGCGCTGTTGATGATCTGGTCAATGGCCACCAGCGAGAAGTTGAAGGTCATAAACTCGATGATGGGGCGCAGGCCATTCATAGCTGCTCCCACGCCGATGCCAGCAAAGCCCAGTTCGGCGATGGGCGTATCCACCACGCGCCGGGCGCTGAACTCGTCGAGCATGCCCTGGCTCACTTTGTAGGCGCCGTTGTATTCGGCCACCTCTTCGCCCATCAAAAAAACCCGCTCGTCGCGGCGCATTTCTTCGCTCATGGCTTCGCGGAGCGCCTCCCGCATCTGGATAACTCTCATGTGTGTAGTGATGATGTAGTAAGTACGGGGGAACTTGCCCGCTGGCCAAAGTAACAATCTGCCCGATGATATTCAAAGGTGGTAAAAAAACGCCGCCCCCGCCCGTACGAGACGAGCGAGGGCGGACAAAACCCCGAATGGAACTTTGTTTAGCGAATGGCGTCTTTGAACGACTGCGACTCGAAGTAGTCGCGGAACTCGATGTCGTCCACGGCGCGAGCCCGCAGGTTGCTGTCCTTCTGTACGGCCTGGCGCAGCATGTCCGTCATTTGATTTTCGTTTTTCTGACGGGCAGCGGCAATGGCGGCACCGTAGTAGGCAACGGCCATATCAGCGTCGGCCTCGATGGCTTCGTCAAAGCTGGCCCGGGCCTGGCTGGCGTTTTTGTTGAGCAACTCGGCCAAGCCACGGTTGAAGTACACCACCGACGTGTCAACTGCATTGTTTAGCGTATTGGCGGCTGTTGCGTAGCTGGCCATCCGGATCTCGATCGCCCCCTTCGTAGCATTAATCGCCTTACGGGTTTCCTCGCCGGGGTTCATCTGCTCAGCTCTCTTGAGCGACTCCAGGGCCATTTGGCCTTGGTTTTTGTCTTTGAGCAACTGGGCAACGGCCATGTTGGCCAACACTTCGGGCGACTCTTTCTTCGACTTAGAAATTTCGAACTGGTTGCTGGCCCGGTCAATCATGGTGGCGCGGTCGGCGCGGTCGTTGGCACGGAGAGCCATCTGCAAGTACACGGCGCCCAGGTTGTTGTGCGATTGCCAGCTACCGTTCTTCTTGGTAGCGGCCTGGTAGATGCGCTCTTTCTCTTCGAGGCGCGGGGTCAGCGTAGCGGCGTAGCCCAACTCGGCATCATTGAGCGTGTCGGCACTTACGTTGCCATCGGCAATGCCTTGGGCCAACGTGGCGATCTCCGCATCCGTTTTCTTCTCTTTGATGGTCAGGATCTCGGTCTGGGCCGTGCGCAAATTCGGATACACTGTGTTGAGCAGGTAATCGTACGTGGACAGGTCGCGCAGGCTCTTTTCCTGTTCTTCGAAGGAGCCGGGGCGGTTGATCGCGCCGCGAATCTCGTCTTTCTGCGCTGAGGTAAGTTTTTCGTCGCGGTCAAGGGCCACCTTGAGTGAATCCCAGTTTTCAACCACGGCCTTGCGGATAAAGCGAATGGAGTCGGCCATATCCTTGTAGTCGTAGCGACGCATCTGGCGTTGATAGAACTCTTCCATCACCTGGGCGCGGTCGTCGGCCAGGCGGGCATTGATGCGCTCTTCGCCTTCGGGCGAGTGCGTTCCGACGATGGTCACGCTGCGGGTAGCATTCTTATCGGCAATGAAGGCGTCGAGGAAGCGGCCGCGCGAACTGCGTACTTCGCTGGTGCGCAGTTGCGAACTGCCCTGCGGGAAGTAGAACTCCACGTAGGTAGGCGTCAACTCCGGCTGGTTGTTGTACTCGTGCGGGGCGTAGGCGGGCATGTAAAAGTCCTGTACCAGCCGCGAGGTGGTGATGGCGCCCGTGGCTACGGGAAAGTCGTCGGTCGAGCGGGACTTGCCGTTGACGTTAGCCGCCGTGCCAACTACCACCAAGTCGCCCCGCTTCATGCCGTCCTCGTAGGGAAAAGCAAACGATTGCGAAGCCGTCGGTTGGGTATTCTTGGCGTCGGGATAGTCTTCTGAGCGAAATTCGATGTTGCCCACTTCCTTGCGTTCGCCTCCATATACATAAAATGCCTGCGCTGTATAGGTCTTATTTTTCTTGAGCATTTTCAGCGGCAACTTGGCGGTCATGTCAAATTTGATCGTATCGGCATGCACTTCCAGCGGATTGGGGTTGATGGTCAACTCCTGATCCTTGGCCATTTTGGTCATCTTGCTGAGCGAACAGCTAGCCAATGTAATCATGCCCATCAGGGATGCATTGGCCAGTAGCCGTTTTGACTTTATCATAGTGGGTGGTATTAGTTTGTGGTGCGAAATTATCTTTCCAAACGCTTTATTCAAACGAGGGGGGAACTTTTTTGTTTCCGACTATATTATTCGTACTTTTTTGATATTGAAAAGCGAAAACAAAGGTCATAGCGATGCATAAAATTAGATATTTCCTAGAAGGAAGTGCTTTCGGTGTTTGCGCCGCCATGGGTCGTTACATGCGTATTCCGACAAGCTACGTACGCCTGTATTTCATCTACATCTCGTGCCTGACGTTCGGCTCGCCCGTGCTGCTCTACTTGTTTTTGGCTTTCTGGATGAACGCCCGCCACTATTTTCGGCAGGCGCATAACCTCATCCGGAAGACCTGATTGGCGTATTTTATCCGAGAAATAACAAGTTTGCATTAGCCTTTGGAAGGCGCAGCAGAAGCCAGCGTACCCAAACGGGGCGCGGTTACTTCGGGCGTGGTCAGGCCTTGGGGAAGCGTTGGGCGCACGGATGACCAACGAAGGCGTGAAAAACTTTGCACTCTACCAAGAAAGCGGGCAACCACAATACTGCCCGGATACACGCCCGGAGGCCAACTGCCAGTGGGTATAGCCCCACGCTTGCGCCAGTGTCGCCGCCAAGTGGCGTAGAACTGACCGTGCGCTTGCAGCACGGCCAGGAAGTGGCGCGGCTCACCTGCCAGCAGCCAACGCAGAGCCGCTACGCCGTCGAGCACCATCCGGCCCAGAATGCGGATCACCAACTGATCGGCGGGCAAGTTTTTGAGCATCAGCACCAGGCCGTTGCGAAAATTCAGGCGCGTCTTATACGGATTGGTGGCGGCCAGCGAGCCGCCGCCTACGTGCCAAACGGCGCTCTCGGGGCGGTAGGCCACGCGGTAGCCCGCCCGCCAGAGGCGCCAGCAAAGGTCAATTTCTTCCATGTGGGCAAAAAAGTCGGGGTCTAATCCCCCAACGGCCCAGTAGGCATCGGCCCGCAGGGCCAAACAAGCTCCCGTTGCCCAGAAGATCTCCACCGCGTCGTCGTATTGGCCCTGGTCGTCTTCCAACACATCGAAGAGTCGTCCCCGGCAAAAAGGGTAGCCCCAGCGATCCAGGTAGCCGCCCGCCGCCCCGGCGTATTCAAAGCGATAAGGGGCGTGGTAGTCGAGAATTTTGGGCTGACAAGCGCCGTGTTGCACGTCGGCGGCCAGCCAGGCGATGAGGGGCTGCCACCAGCCGACTTCCACGGCCACGTCGGAATTGAGTAAGATGTAATAATCGGCCACTATTTGGACCAACGCGGCCTGGTAGCCCCCACTATAACCCAAATTATGAGGTAACCTTACTACCCGCACGTCTGGAAAGTGCGTGGCCAGCCAGGCTAGCGAGTCGTCGGCCGAGGCATTGTCGGCCACCACCACACTGCCCGCGGGGCTGTGCCGGACAACGTCCGGCAGAAAGCGCTCGAGCATGGCCCGACCGTTCCAGTTGAGAATGACGACGGCCAGTGCCTCCAAGCCTCAGGCGTTGAAGTTGCCGAAGTTCATGCCCGGAATGTTGGGCAGCAGACCTTGCGTACGCTTTTGCATTTCGCGCTGAATGAGGCTTTCGACTTCCGTCAGGGCCGAATTGGTGGCGGCCACAATCAGGTCTTGCATCATCTCTTGGTCTTCTTTCGAGACAATCTCGGGGTCAATCTCGAGCTTGACGAGCTGCCGCTTGCCGTTGATGGTGACCTTGACCATACCGGCCCCCGCTTCGCCGGAGACCGTCAGGCGACCAATTTCTTCTTGCGCACTGCGCATCTGTTCCTGGAGATCTTTGAATTTCTCCATCATTTTTGACATGTCAAACATAGGCGTTACGACGTCTGTATCTAGTGATCGGGCGTAATATTCATTGCGCAAAGATACGGCCCACAAGGTAGAATGATCTGCGCGCTGGTAATTACGTACGACTTTCGCTTGCGTTACCATTCCAGGTGCAGCGTGCCGCGCTGCTCGAAACGAAAGCCCGTTTCGTCGGTGATCTGCGCCTGATAGACGTACACGCCCGCGGGCGCGCGTCGCCCACGATAGATTCCGTCCCAGCCCGCATCCCGAAAGCTTTCGGTGTAGAAGACCACCTCGCCGCCGCGCGAGAAAACGGTCAGCACGTAGGCCCGTACGTGGCGGCCATAGCCCCGAAAGGTATCGTTGATGCCGTCGCCGTTAGGTGTAAACACATTGGGAAAAAGCACTTGGGCCCGTTGCTCGGCCAGCACCACGTTCGAGCGCGTGGGCGGGCTGCCGTCGGCAAATTCGCCGCGCACGCGGTAATAGGTCAGTTGTGTGTCGGCGGCCTCGTCGGTGAGCGTGAGGGCCAGTCCCGCGTCGAGTGTCCGCACCAGGTTTTGCCCGGCGTCGAGCACCTCGACGACGTAGCTGTCGGGCGCGCCGGGCGTGCCGACGTAAGGCGTCCAGGTCAGGCGGCTGGTGCGGGCATCGGTTTGGGGTGGGTTCAGGAAGATCGGACAGGTTTCGGGACTGGGCAGGGCCAGGTTGTCGCAGGCGTCTTCGTAGGCCAGCGTGTAGCAGGCCGACGGGAGAAAACCCAGGGTTACGTCGGTAAACGTGGTGGTCGTCGGGGCGGGCGAGAGGGCTTCGGGAAAGCGACCCGAGCGCCGAAGCAGCAGCCGTTGGGCATCGGCCCCGGGTGGCAACTGCCAGCGCAGCACGATCTGCTCGTCTTCGATGCTGCTGCCCAATTGTGCCACGGGCGGCGGGGCCACCTCCGACACCACATTAACGATTGGTGCGTTGGAAAGCGACCGCAGCGCGTCGCCGTTGCGGGCCGTGGGCGCCAGGCGCACCGTGAGCTGGTAGCGGTAGGCCAGTCCGCACAGGGCAGTTGTATCCAAAAACACCGTATCGCTCCGTTGCCCCGAGTCGAAGAGCAACTGCCCGTCGCGGCGCAATTCGTAGCGGGCAAAGCTTTCGGCCGGGTAGGTGGGCCAAGCAAGGGCCACGGTGCCCAGTTGCGGATCGTTGACGGCTTGCAGGCGCGTCAGGCACAGCGTGGTACTGGCCGGGTTGTCGCCGCAAATTTCGTCGGCCCGCAGGCGGAAGCAGCGATCGTTGGTGGTATTGAGCGACAGCACGCGTTCTTCTTCGGTGTCGTCGGGCGTACTGCCAGTGGGGGATAGGCCCGCCAGGGAAACGAAGGGGCCGTCGGTGCGCTGTTCGAGTTGGTAGAACAAGTCTTGGCGGTAGCGCAGGGTGAGGCGCGCCAAGCCATTGGGCGCGTCGTCGAGGTTTTCGAGGCGCACCACCTCGGGGGCCAGCAGGGGCGTTTCGGTATTGATGCGGATGTTGGGCGTGGTGCCCCCGCAGACGGCCGCAGCCCCGGCGTAGCGCCCCCGGACGCTGATGTTCTGTACGCCGGGCGCGGCGTAGGCATAGACAAAGGCCGTGTCGGTGCCCGCAGTGCCGTTGCCGGGGACGGTCAGCGTTTGCCCGTCGCCGAAGGTCACTTCGTAAAAATCGTAGAACCGGGTGAGCGAATCGCGCACCGAAACGGGAAATTGGGTGCTGGGCAGGCGATTTTGGGGAAAGCGGTTGAAGATGGTGAAGGCGCTCCGCACGGTATCGGTAATGGCCACCCGGACGGCGTTGTTCTGCCCGCAAGCGGCGATCCGGACGTTGGGCACGGGCTGCGGCAGCACGAACACCTGCCGTTGGTTGATGGCCCCTTCGGCTTCGGT
>DAIMZG010000071.1:2680-9655 GCA_036734065.1 Catalimonadaceae bacterium | reverse complement strand
GCACCGACAACGCGGCCATGATCGCCATGGCGGGCCACTTCCACTACCAGGCCGGCGACTTCGTGTCGCA
The DNA here is from genome assembly GCA_036734065.1 of Catalimonadaceae bacterium. Classification (GTDB taxonomy): domain Bacteria; phylum Bacteroidota; class Bacteroidia; order Cytophagales; family Flexibacteraceae; genus DAIMZG01. Next base: position 9,585 of record DAIMZG010000071.1, on the reverse strand, counting down.
GGCCGTCAGCCCGCTGGCGCGCTGGCCGCTGTGAGGGGCGGCGGGGCCGAGCGGGCCGCCGCCGTGCGGACCCGCGCGTGAAGGAGCCACGGACTTGGTCCGAAAGGGGGCGGGGGTGGTGCAGCAGGCCGCGGGCCAATGCCCAAGGGCACGCGACCCTCTGGGCAGCCTGCGGGTCTTTCGCTCAGAGCGTGATTCCCAGGGTGGTATAAAAGCCCCGCCCGTCGGCGGGGATAATGCCCGGACCCGGATACGCATCGGCGCGCCGGGTGAAATACTGCGCGTCGAAGAGGTTGTTGAGGCTCATTTCCAGGGTCAGCGACCGCCAGCGGTACTGTGCCGAAAGGTCGGCGACGGCGTAGGCGGGGATGAGGCCCTCCACGGCGGTGGCCGTGCGCCGGGCGTTGGAAGCGTCCGAGAAGTGCCCCCCTACGTAGGAATACTGCCCCGAAATCGCGAAGGATTTGTAGCGCAGCGTGCTCCCGAGCCGCACCGTGGCGGGCGGTACCATCTCCACTTTGCGGTTGCGAATGGCTGGGTCGTCGGTGCGGATGTAGCGGGCGTCAATGAAGGCGCAATTGGTGAAAAGCGTCCACCGCAGGTCTTGCCGACCCTTGCCGAAAAGATCCAGCAGGGAGGCTTCGGCAAAGGCCTCTACCCCCATATTTCGGGCATCGGCGATATTGGTTCGAAAGCGAAAATCGTTGAAAAGCACCGAATCCGTACGCAGCACCTGCCCGATTTTGCCAAAATACCGAAGATAAAAAAGGGTGAGTTCGTAGGTGAACACGTCGTTTTTTCGGCCCTTGATGCCCACGTCGGCGGTGTACCCCTGCTCGTCGGCAATGTCGGGATTTACCCGCAGGTTAGGGTTGTTGATGCGCAGGTCGGTGAAGTTGATGGCCCGGTAATTTTCGGATACGTTGGCATAGAACTCCACGGCCTCCCGGGGCCGATAGCTGGCGCCCAGGCCCAAGAGCATAAAGCTACGGCGGCGCGCCAACTGTTCGTCGGCGCGGTTCTCGACGATGATGTTGCCAGCGGCATCCCGGACGTACTGCTTGTAGTAGCCTTCGGCAAAGGTCTGGATATTTTCGAGGCGGATGCCCGGGGTGAGGCTCAGCCGGGGGCTGAGGTTGAAGATGTTTTCGGCAAACAGGGCGTAGTTCCGGTTGGGAAAGGCGTAGTCGGAGTCTTCCAGATCGGTGGGGTTGAGGTACCGAAAGTCCGCGTCGCTGCCCCGGCTGCCCAGCCCCTGCCGGGCGGTGGTGGTGCCCCGGTAAGCCCGGGTGCCCACCAAAAACGTGTGGGTTTGCCGACCCATTGGGTACCAGTGCAGCAACCGGGTTTCGTTGCCCAGGTTGCGAAAATCGCCCGCAATGAGGGTGCGCTCCTCGCCAAAGTCGGCGACGTTGATGCGCTCGAGGTTGCCGACGGATCGGCGCGAAGCCAGCAAGGCAAAGCTGCGCGTGTTGAGTTGCGTGCGGGCCGAAAACTTGTGGGTAAACGTCAGGGCGGCCAGGTTCCAGTCCACATCAAACCAGTTGCGGTCGCGGAACGATCGGCGGGGGTTTTCCTGAAACTGGCGGTCGGTCAGGCCCCCCGCCTGCTGGGCGAGGTAGGTCATCTTGGTCAGTTCTAGGCCGCCCGAAAATTTTTCGCTGAAGGCGTAGTCGAGGGAGGCGTACAGGTTGTGCGCCCGGAAGCCCGCGTTGGGCCGGTAGCCGTTGCCCCTTTTGTGCTGATAAAAGGTGTAGTAGCGCAGCTTGCCCACGCGGCCCTCCAGGCTGTTGAACGAGCCCAGAAAGCCCCACGCGCCCGCGGACTGTCGGCTGGTGAGGCGAATTTTGGCCTCTTCGGTGCCCTGGCGAAAGCGAAAATTGAGCATGCCGCCAAACTGGGTACCGTATTGCAAAGAGGCCGCCCCGCGTACAATTTCAATCCGTTCGAGGGCTTCGATGGGGGGGGTGTAGTAGGATTCGGGATAGCCCAGGGCGTCGGCCGAGATGTCGTAGCCGTTTTGGCGCACGTTGAAGTTGGAGGTGCGATTGGGGCTGAGGCCCCGGCCCCCGATGCCCAACTGGAGGCCCGCCTGGTCGCTTTCCCAGATGTTGAGCCCGGTGATGCGGGCGTACACCTGCCGGGCGTTGTTGGTGGCGGCGTTGGCCACCACTTCCTTGAGGGCGATGACCTCGCTCTTGCGCCCTTCATAGACGCCGAAGTTCTCAACCGACCGCAGGCGGGCGGCGGCAAAAAGGGCTCCCTGCTGGCCGTTGATCTCGACTTCTTCCAGCACGCTTTCGATGTCGGCCAGCACGAACGCCACGCCCGCCGTGTCTTGCCGGACTTCGAGGGTACGGACGGCCAATTGTTTGCCCTGGCAAAAAGCCACCAGCGTGTGCGTACCGGCCGGCAGGCCTTCGAGGCGGAAACGGCCCGCGGCGTCGGTCTCGGCCACGAGTCGGCCGTCCTGCAAGGCTACCCGGGGGTTTTCCAGGCACGGCGTTCCCACCACCTGCACCGTGCCCGAAACGGTAAACGGCTGGGCCTGTCCCCGCAGGGGCGTGCCCACCACCCCGCCGAGCGTGATCGCCAGCCAGCCCAGCAGGGCCAGTCTGCAGCTTGGTCTGCGCCGGGTGATGAGGGAGAGCGTGCGCAGCATTTCTTACTTTTTCTCGTAGGGCAATATCCAGGTCTTGGCCCGAAAAGAGTCGGTTTCCTGCATCAGGTCCACGTGCGGATCAAGCAGCAACTGACTAGGGCGGGCATTGAGGGTGACGTACACTTCGGCCCGCACCTGGGGGGCGTACACGCCTTGTTGGGCGTAGTGCGCCCCCAGAAAGTGGGCAAACTGCAGGATCATGTCGGGCTGCATGGCCATCTGTTTTTCCTGGTGCGGATTGAGGAACTCGCGGTTATCCACTACCCCTTCGCGCCCGGTCTGGCTGTCCCGGACGTAGAAGGTGGCCGTGCCGGCTTTTTCCATCAGCATCACGCGCCAGCCATAGCGATAGCCCTGTTCGGTCCAAAACATATTGCCTTCGTAGAGCAAAAACCGCCACGGAAAAAGGAGCTGAAAAACGAAGTGTACCCCCAGCACGGCGGCCAGCACTTTTTCCCGGCGCGTGAGCGGGTCGGCCGGAGCCGGGGCCGGGGCCGGAGCGACGCGGGCGCTTTTCCGCTTTTCAAAGTCGAAGAAAATGAGCGTGCCCCCCATCATCACCAGGGGGAAAATACCGATCTGAAACAGCAGCCCCGTCAGGGCGTGAAAGACAATGACCGTGGCGTAGGCCCACAGCCGGGTGGGTCGGTAGAGCAGAAAAAAGACGATGAAGCAATCGTACAGCATGCCAAACCACGAAAAAAGGTAGGGGGTGTACGACCAGGCGAACAGCGGTCCCAGCAGGGGCATGTGGTCGTGGGCCGGTAGCCAGATCTTGAGCGGCAAGGCCAGCACGAGCCAGTCGTAGGTGATTTTGGCCAGCCCGGCATAGACATAGACGAAGGCGATCTGGAGCTTGAAGACGAGGGGCACCCAGCGGGGAATCCGGGCCTGCGTGTCCCACACGGGCGGGGGAGAGGGCACCAGGCAAAGCAGGGCACAGACGATGCTGACGTAGTAGTAGTGGTTGAGGTAATAGGTCAGGTCAATGAGTTCGGTGTAAGTGAACGTCACAAACAAGGTCAGCGCCGAGAGGCGATAGACCCACCGGGTACCCAACATGACGCCGAAAGCAGCCAGGATCATCAGGTAGTGCAGGGCGTAGAGCCCGGCCGCCGGCAGCGGCGCTACCCACTCGAACCCCCAGTATTTGAAGTGGAACGGCGGATCGGTGTAGTGGTCTTCTATCCAGCCGAGCCCCACGAAGCGCGCCGCCCCGAAGGCCATCAGCAGCCCGAAAACGGCCCGAAACACGGAAAAGGGAGTCGCCCGAACGCGCTCCCTCCACGCGGCCGGGCGGAGGGTTGTCCGCCCGGCATTCCGGGGATCAGCAAGCAAAGTACCCTTCTGCACCGGGTTTGTTCAGTTAGCGTTTTTGGGCAGATGCCCGCGTTTGTCAGTCGCCATCGCCACTGCTAAACGTGATGGAAATGCCCAGCAACGACGACATATCACTTTTGTAAAATCGGGTCTGCTTTTGCAACTCGGTGTGGAGCCGATCGGCCGGATCGGGCGCATTTTGGATTTGCGCGGCCAGCGGGGCCGTGGTCGGCACGGCGGCCAGGGCCGCCTTCACCTCGGTCATTTGCGCCTCGGTGGCGGCCACGAGGGCTGGCCCCCCCTCCACCGATTCGAGGTATTCGCGAAAGCCCGGGCCGGCTTGCCCTTCGCGGCCGCGTCCGTACCAGAGGTCCTCCACGGCGCTGAGGTGCGCCGCCAGCATGGCGAGCGATTTGCCCGAATAGTAGGCCTCTACCCGCTGCGGTTCGGCTTGCGTTTGGCCGGGCCGTCTGCCCAAAGGCAGGCCCAGCTTGAAGTTCTTCATGCTTTCAAAGCTCTTGACAAATTCGTTGTAGAGCATGGAAGTGCTGCTGCCCACGTCGGTGCCCACGTTTTGGGCAAATTCGGTGGCGTAGCCGTCGTTCCAGCCCGCGCGCACTTCCGTCACCCGGCGCTTGATGTCGGACACGGCCCCCAGCAAAAAGGCTTGCCGCGGCGCCGACGAAAAGCGGGCTACCACTTGGGAGGGCGTATCCTGGGTGCCAAAAATGAGGTATTCGACGGCCAGAAATCCGCGGGCATCGCGGTTGAAGTCGTTGAAGTTGGGCGTGCCCGCAATGGCCGCTTCGATTTTTTCGGTAGAAACGGGAAACGTACCCACCTCTTCGATCAGGCCCCGGCGGGTGCCTTGTTCGCCGGCCGGGCCGAAGTTGTAGGTGTTGGCGTATTGCCAGGAGGTGTAGGCAGCTTCCCAAGCTTCCTGCAAGGGCAGCAGCGTGCTTACGTCGGGGTTCTGGGTGAAGCTTTCGGCGCTGCGCTCCAAGACGCTGACCCGCGCCTGCAAGTCGGTGTAGGCCGGGACGATCAGGCGCTGCGCCACGTGCCCGAGCATCTGCCCGCGGTCGAAGCGGTTGCTGTCCGAAGACAAGTCGTCGTCGTCTGTACAAGCAAGCATGCCCAGGAAGCATGCTGATAGCAGCAGGGGGGATAGGTAAAATAGCCGGCGCATAGTTTTTTGTTTTGAGGCGTTCGAAACTTAAAAACAACTCGCCAGGCCTTGGGCCCGGCGAGTTGTGAGGTACGGCGGATGTTTTTAGCGGCCTTGCTCGTTGACCCAGTTCTTCTTAAAATCTTCGATTTCCTGGGCGCTGAACCCGTACAGGGCGCGTAGCTGCTCGATCACCTGCGTGAGCTTGGGCAACTCGTTGACGGGGTCGGTCGCAAACCGGTAGGAGGTAGGCACGCCGTTGTAGGGTGCATTGAGCAACACGAGCAATTGGTCAATCTCGTCATCGCTGATGCGCTTGTCGGCCTGGGGGACAGTGCGCCACCCGTGCAGAAAACCAACCGCTTCGCCGTAGGCGTGCAGGGCGGCCCCCACGTCGTTGGGCGAGGGATCGGTGGCGCTCAGCCGACTGATGGTCGCATGGCAATAGTTGATGATCGTTGCCGCGTTAATTTTTTCCATGAGCAGTTTCAGTTCGGCAATGGCTTCCTCTTTTTCGGTTTGGAACGTTTGCCCTTCTTTGGTGGCGGCCTGCAGTTTCAGGAACGCCCGTTGGGTCTGCGTATACAACCCGTTACCGTCGTTTTTGTCACGGCGCGCGGCGTAGTTTGCCAAGAAACGGTCGCGTACGTCGGAGGATACATTGTTCGAGCTTGAGTTGGAAAAGGTCGGGGTGGCTCCGTAAATCGCCAGCACCTGGTCAACGTTTTCGGTAGTCATCTGCGGCGAAAACAAGGTGGTAGCGTGGTGGTAGAGCGCCGCGCCAAACAAGCCCTTCTCGACTACTTGCTCGATTTCGAGGCCGTTTTCATCGAACAGATAGCCGCCGAGGGTGCCACCCTGTCCCTGGGGTGGGCCGGGGGTGTACACGCTGCCGCCACTGGCCTGGGCCAAGTCGTTGAACCAACCATTGGCGCCTTGCAGGCGACCTGCGTAGTAGGGCGTGGTGACGTCCTCCAGGCTCGGGCTGCCGGCTTTGTAGAGGTTTTCGAGCGTTTCCCGCGTGACGGCTTCGCCGCGCCGTCCTCGTTGTACCTCGGTCGTGAGGGCCGAAAGTTGGCCCAATACGTTCCTTTGCGTGGTGGTGGCGGCAGAAAAACCGGCACTATCGTAAGTGGTAGGAATCTCGAGTTGCGGCGCGGGGGTGTCGCTGTCTTCGTTGTTGCACGCAACAAACGCGAAGTTCAACAAGAGTAAGGCAGCACTGTAACGGGTACGGTTGTGAAGTAAAAATTTCATTTAAACCTAAGTTTGTGGGGTTTGGGTGAAAGGATGTGCTTTCGCTCCGTACCGCCGAGGCGCCTTCGGAGATACGTTCCGGGGACAAATATAGGGAAGGAGATTTATTTAAACTTATTCCAAATAAAAATAGAATATGGATATTTCGATTTTATTTAAAATAAATCTTAACAAGTAGGCTTTGTTTTTCCCGAAGGGAGGGCAAACTGCGCCCCGCGCCGTCGGGCGTAGCCACCCCACAACGAACGCCCCGCGCTTGTAAGTGGCGGTTGGTTATCGTAACATTGCAATGTTATTTCAAAAGACTAATCGGCTGCCGTCCGTACGTCCCCCGCGCATCCCGAAGTGGCTCCGCACCGGGGCGCTCCGCGGCGGCGACCTGCTCCAAACACCGCGGACGCCTTTTACTGCACACCCTCGCACCGAAGACCCGCGCAACCGAAACCAACCCACAATGGGCGTTACCAAAACCGAGTTGTTCAGCCCCCGGCAAAACCA
>DAIMZG010000071.1:0-2580 GCA_036734065.1 Catalimonadaceae bacterium | reverse complement strand
CGACGACTGCTGAGCGCGCCGCTGCGGGCCGTCCGGCGGCCGCCCATCGTCTGATCATTCCCCAAACCCCGTACGCATGACGACCGAGACAAAATTGCCCAAGAAGCAAATCGCCTTTTTCGAGAAGTACCTCAGCCTGTGGGTGGCCCTGTGCATCCTGGGCGGCATCGGCATCGGCTACGTGGCCGAAAACGCCGTCGCCTACCTGAGCACGCTGGAGGTGGCCCAGGTCAACGTCCCGATCGCCGTCCTGGTCTGGATGATGATCTACCCCATGATGCTGCAGATTGACTTCACGAGCCTCAAAAAAATCGGTAAAAAGCCCAAAGGCATTGTGCTCACGGTGGTGATCAACTGGCTGGTGAAGCCCTTCACGATGGCCTTCTTCGCCTGGCTGTTTTTTTCCAATATCTACGCGGCCTTCATCTCGCCCGAGCTGGCCGGCGAGTACATCGCGGGGGCCATTTTGCTGGGTGCCGCCCCCTGCACGGCCATGGTGTTTGTGTGGTCGTACCTGAGCGACGGTGACCCCAACTACACCCTGATGCAAGTATCGGTCAACGACCTGATCATCCTGCTGGCCTTTGTGCCCATCGTGGGCCTGCTGCTGGGCATCACCAATGTCACGATCCCCTACGACACGCTGGTGCTGAGCATGGTCATCTACGTGGTGGTGCCGCTGGTGGCGGGCTTCGTCACGAGCCGCTACCTGCTCAAGCGCCGGGGAAAGGCGTGGTTCACCGATACCTTCCTGCCCCGGCTAAAGCCCCTGAGCATTGTGGCCCTGCTGCTGACCTTGCTGCTGCTGTTTGCTTTTCAGGGCGGTAACATCCTCAGCAACCCGCTGATCATCGTCTTCATCGCCATTCCCCTCACGATCCAGACGTACTTCATCTTTTTCCTGACCTGGTACGGCGGCAAAAAGCTGAAGCTAAGCTACGCCGTGTGCGCCCCCGCCGCGATGATCGGGGCCAGCAATTTCTTCGAGCTGGCCGTGGCCGTGGCCATTGCCCTGTTCGGACTGGAAAGCCCGGCCGCCTTGGTGTGCGTGGTGGGGGTGTTGGTAGAAGTGCCCGTGATGCTCTCGCTGGTGGCCTTTGCCAACCGCCACAAATTTGGGGTCAGCGGCGCGGGGGCTTAGTGGAGGCGGCGGGGCCTGATAGCGGCGTGCGGGGGCCAAGCCCAACGGCTGATCGCCTGGCGAGGGTTTGCCCTTTAGTACTCGGACGGTTTCGGGGTATAAGGCGGTCAACCCAGCAGGGACTTTGGTAGAATCGGAGCGCCGAAGGGGTGTTAAGCCTGATTTGACTGTTGAATTAATATAATTTTACATTTTTTCTAAGTGCAGGAATTTCGTTTCAACTATGTAAATACTCCATTCTCCGTACTCATAATTACCAAAGTTTTCTGCCCTGCTAAAAAAGAAGTATTTGCCGTCCCTAGAAAATCTTGGACTACTTTCTTCGTCCTTAGTATTCACTAACGTTCCTATTGATTTGGCTTTGCTCCATCCGTTCTCGGTCTTTTTGGAAACAAAAATATCTTCGCCCCCTTCACCACCAGGCGCACCGAAAGAATTAAAAACCAGGTAATTACCATCGGGTGAAATTACGGCCGAATAAACAATATATTTCTCATCGTCAAATAGTCCGTTTATTGCTTTTGGTTGTGAAAAGTTTACGCCATCAAAGCTCGTTTCGTAGAGTTTGATGGACTCAGCGCCTTTCATCATGGTAGTGAAGTAAAAAGTCCGGTTGTCGTTCGAGAACAAAAAATTATTATTCGATGATGGCCATTGTTCATTTTCGTCTTGTACATAATTGAGCGGTTCGGGTACAGGAGTTGGCTCAGACCATCCATTTTTAGTTTTTGACATCATCCAAATATTCATATCAAAGTTTCCTTTGTTCGGTTTATTAGGAATCGGTCTTTCCGAACCGAAAAAGAAAAAATTACCGTCTGGTGTGATGAAAGATGTTTCGTCTCTATCGTTAGAGAATGATGCGATTTTTGGGGTTGTCCAAGTTCCATCGGTAAATTCACTCTCAAAAATCTTTTGCTTTTCGTTAGGTACACGTCTTGAAAAGTAGATTCTTAAACCATCAATAGAAAAAGTCAATTCAAATTCACTATTCTCCTTTGTAGAAATTATGCCTTCTGCAAAGGGAATAGGGGTTGATACTTCATTATTATAATAATTAATTTCAGGAACTTTGGGTTGTTCAACGCAACCCGCTATCAGGAGAGCTGCTAAGAACGGAATAGATTTTATTTTTGTCATTATCGTTTTTTTATAGTGTTGCATGACGTTTTGGCGCTTGGCGAAGAAGCGGATTTCGAAGCACTTCGCTGGCAACCCAGCAGAAACTTTGATAGAATCGGACCGCCGAAGGGGTATAAAGCTTGATCTGATTGTTGAATCGCCACTTCTGGGTAGTTGCTGTTTGCGCCTAGTGCTTCTTTATTCACCTTTATTTGGCCCGAGAAATTTGTCTCCATTAAAATGTACTAAATGGTCAGGATTATCAGCTATCCATACTTCTGTTTCCCAAGCAATATCTGTCATAAATTGTCTAAACT
>DAIMZG010000070.1:0-9694 GCA_036734065.1 Catalimonadaceae bacterium | reverse complement strand
GCCTTGAAGCCCCGTAGCCAGGCCGCCGCCCGTCCCGAATAGCGCAGCTCGACCAGTTCGACGTCGGTCAGGATGCCCGCCCGGCGCCACAGCCGGGCAAAGAAGAACGTGGTGAGCATGCCGCCCAGCAGGGCGTTCCACCAGAGCCAGTTGCCCGCCACGCCCTTGGTAGCCACCAGCTCGGTGACGGCCAGGGGGGTGTCGGCGGCAAAAGTGGTGGCTACCATCGAGGTGCCGGCCACCCACCAGGGCAGGTTGCGCCCACCCAGAAAAAAATTATCAATGCTTTTGCCTGCCCGCCGCGAGAAATACAAGCCAACGGCCAGTGAGAAAATCAGAAAAGCGATGATGACTGCCCAGTCGAGCGTAGAAAGTGCCATAAGAGAAAGCAAACAAGGGCCGGAAAAGTAAGGAAAATTTGGCCGCTGCTCACCAACGGAGGGCCGTTGGGTAAGATCGCGCTGGCGTTTGGGAAAAATCGGCCATTACTTTAGCTTTCCACCGCGCTCGGTTTTGGGCGTCCTACTTCAAACACGCACCGTATGATCGATACGTTCATCGAACAGGCCCGCCTCAAGGTCATCACCAAGCAATACTTGGGGACTGTTGCCCGCTACCGCCAAGAGGGCAACCGCTTTTATTTCTACGACAATACTTCTACGGTTGAAGTGTTGGTGTTGAGCGACACGATCATCCGCGTACGGATGGCACCCAAAGGCTATTTCCTCGACGACTTCTCCTACGCCACGCGCTCCCAGCCCTATCCGTTCACCTGCGAGCGATTCGAGTTTGCCGAAAACGATACGCACTACGCCGTCGTGACGGCGGCTGTCAAGTGTATGGTCAATAAGGCCACCTTCGAGTTTTCGTTCGAAAACCACGACGGGCTGGTAGTAAACAGCGATCGGGGCAGTATGCACTGGGAAGAAAACACCGAATACGGGGGCTTTCACGTCTATTGCAGCAAGCAGATGCAAGAAGCCGAGTGCATCTATGGCCTGTCGGACAAGCCCACGGACATGAACTTGCGGGGCAAACGTTTTGCCTTCTGGAATTCCGATACCTACGCCTTCGAAAAGGGGCGCGACCCGCTCTACCGCACCATTCCGTTCTACATCGGCCTGCACCACAATGTGGCCTACGGGTTGTTTTTCGACAATACGTTCCGTTCGCAGTTTGATTTCGGCAAGGAAAACGCCGAGGTGACCAGCTTCTGGTCGAACGGGGGCGAGATGCAGTATTACTACATCCATGGCCCGCACATGATGGACGTCGTCAAGCGCTACGCCCGCATTACGGGCACGCACCCCATGCCGCCCATGTGGGCGTTGGGCTACCACCAGTGCCGCTGGAGCTACTACCCCGAAGCCAAGTTGCAGGAGCTGGCCCAGACCTTCCGCCAGAAGCGGATCCCCTGCGACGCGCTCTACCTCGACATTGACTACATGGATGGCTACCGCTGCTTCACCTGGAACCAGGAATATTTTCCCGATCCGGTCCGCATGATCGGCGAACTGCGCCAGCAGGGCTTTCGCACGGTGGTCATCATTGATCCGGGCATCAAGGTGGACGACGACTACCCCGTCTATCAGGAGGGTTGTGCCCACAATTACTTTTGCCGCCGCAGCGACGACTACTACATGGAGGGGCCCGTGTGGCCGGGACGTTGCCGCTTCCCGGACTTTACCAGCCCGGCCGTGCGCAAGTGGTGGGGCGGGCTGTTCCGCGACCTGGTCGAGGCGGGGGTGGCCGGCGTTTGGAACGACATGAACGAGCCTTCGGTGTTCGGCAGCGAAACCTTCCCCAACGACGTCCGCCACGACTACGACGGCCAGGGCGGCTCGCACCGCAAGGCCCACAATGTATATGGTATGCAGATGGTGCGCGCCACCTACGACGGCCTCAAGCGGCTCATGCGCAACCGGCGGCCCTTTACCATCACGCGGGCGGGCTACGCGGGCATGCAGCGTTACGGCTCAACGTGGACGGGCGATAACGTGGCTTCGTGGGAACACCTGCACCTGGCCAGCATCATGCAGCAACGCCTGAGCTTGAGCGGCGTGTCGTTTAGCGGTTCGGACATTGGGGGCTTTACGGGCCATCCCGATGGCGAACTCTACACCCGCTGGATTCAGCTTGGCGCCTTCTCGCCGCTGATGCGTACCCACTCGGCGGGCGACACGCCCGCCCGCGAACCCTGGACGTACGGCGAGCCCTACGAGTCCATCTGCCGCAAATTCATCGAGTTGCGCTACCGGCTGCTGCCCTACCTCTACTCGGCCTTCTGGGAGCACCACCGCTACGGCTTCCCCATCATCCGCCCACTGGTGATGCACGAACAAGCCAACCCGATGCACCTTTTCCGGCAGGACGAGTTTACGTTTGGCGACAAAATTCTGGCTTGCCCCGTCTTGCAGCCCGGTGCCGAAAAGCGGGTGATCTACTTGCCTACGGGCGACTGGTTCAACTACTGGACCGACGAACCCGTCGCGGGTGGTCAGGAGCACATCGTCAGCGCCCCCCTCGACACGATGCCCATCTTCATCAAGTCCGGCTCGGTCATTCCCGAATACCCGTTGATGCAGTACACGGGCGAGTTCGAGATCAAAGAGCTGATTCTCAACGTGTACTGTGCCCCCGTCACGGCCAACTCCTTCTTGTACGAAGACCACGGCGACACCTTCGCCTACGAGCAGGATATCTATACGGAGAAAAAATTTCACTTCGTGGGCGACGCCCAGACGTACCACCTCAGCCAGACCAGCGAGGGCCTCTACACGCCACGCTACGACACCTACAAGCTGCGCTTGCGCGGTCTCCGGACGGCCCCCGCGGCCGTGTGGGTGAACGAACAACCCGCTGAGGGCACCTGGGACGCTACAAACCGCCTCTACGAACTCAATGTCCTCAAAAGCTTTGCCCATATCCGGGTGACGGTGGGGCCAACTGCAAGTGCGTAGCATACCGATAAAATACGCCTCCCGGGAAACTCTTTCTCGGGGGGGCGTATAATTTTTTAACGTAGCGATGGTAACGTCGCTACTTTTCAACCTGATGCCTGTAACCACACCGAACCTCGCATGAAAGAATACCTTGGAATTGACATCGGCGGCACCAACGTCAAGATGGGCGTAGTGGACGAAGAAGGCCGCATCCACGACTTTTATAGCTATCCCACCATTGACTGGCGTCAGAGCGGTCAGTTTGTCGAGAAACTCATCGAGGCCATTCGGTTTCGCCTGACGGGGCACAAAGAAGTGCGTCACATCGGAATTGGTGTGCCGGGCACATTGACCAAAGACCGCAAAACGCCCCTGGAAGTGCCCGCCATTGGGGACATCAACGGAGTGCCCCTGGTAGCCCACATCGCGGAGGCCCTGCCCGGTTTTGTTATCAGGATGGAAAATGACGCCAACGCGGCGGCCCTGGGCGAGCTGTACTTTTCGGAACAGCCCCCCGGCGACCATTTTTTGTTCATCACGCTCGGCACGGGCATTGGCAGCGCGGCCGTCATTGACCGCCAGTTGTTTCTGGGAGGCGGAGGCAACGCCATGGAACTGGGGCATATCGTATCGCGCTTCGAGCGGCGGCTCGAAAGCAACATTGGCAAACGAGGTATGCTCACGATGGCCGAGGCCATGCTGACCGACTATCGCGAGCGGACGGTGCTGCCGCGCGACGAGGTGCTCTCAGGCACCAAACTGATCTTGGCCGCCGAAGGAGGCGACAAATTGGCCCTGCAAGTGTTCCGCGAAGTGGGGCGCATTCTGGGCGAGGGGCTAGTGGCCGCCATTCGCTTGCTTGATATTAAAACCGTGCTGGTGGGGGGCGGCCTTTCGGCCGCGTTTTCGTATATTGAAGAAGGCGCTCACGCCACGTTGCACCAGTACCTGACGCCCTATTATCTGGACGAACTGACGGTACGCAAGGCGACGCTGGGCAACGATGCGGGCATCTTGGGGGCGGCCTCCTTGTGCTTCATTGATCGCCCCTAGTGTGCAACTGCTCTTCACTTAACCTACTTACCGTCATGATCACTTCCGAACAGTTTGCCCAGTACACCGTCGTATCGCTGCGCAACGTGCGCCGCCTCGACGTTACCTTTGGCTTTCGGGTCAAAACCGAAATCAAAGCCCTTATTCAGGAAGAAAGTCCCCACCTGATCCTGGACATGAACGGCGTGCAGTTCATGGACAGCACGGGTTTCAGCGTGCTGATTTCGTTGCTGCGTGCCGTACGGAAGCACAAAGGCAGCCTGCAAATCTGCGGCCTGACGCCCGAGTTGTACCGCCACTTCGAGTTGCTGCAACTGCACCGCGTGTTCGAGATCCGGCCCGATCGGGCGGCGTGCGCGGCGGCCCTGGCGGCGGCAGCCTCCTAGCTCACGCTGCACGAACGTTTACAAAGCCACAAAGGCAGCCCACGGGGCTGCCTTTTGTAGTTTGAATGGGTGCTAGCCCCGGCGCAGGGCTTCGGGCAAGTCCGTGTCAATGAGCGAGCAGTGCCAGCGCGACTCTTTCCAGTCGTCGCCCACTTTTTTCCAGATGATGGTCACTACGCAATTGAAGCGGAACGTCTGGTCCTGCACGTGCAGGCGCTGGCAAAAGCGCACCACCGAATAGCCCAGGGCGGGCGTTTCCAGGGCCTGGTAGTCCTGAATTTCCGTGTCGGTGCGGGCCTGCATCTGGTCGAGGCGGGCAAAAAGCGTTCGGAACCAGTTTTCCCAGCCTGCCCGGTCGTGGACGATGACATTATCACCTTTTTCGTTGAGATCTACGATGCCAAAATCGTCGTCGCAAAGTGCCGCCAGCGTGTCGAAATCGTGCTCGCTGACGCAACGGAAAAGGGTTTGGGTGTGGTGAAAGAAAGGTAGGTGTTGCATAGGGCGAAAATTTTTTTGGCCACTTTACAATATTTGTCAAACAAAAAAAATGAGTCGTAGTTCTATGCGAGAAAGGAGTAGTCTGGCAAACCATTGCGCGCCTCGTGTGTTCTCTTCATCGGGTCACCAAGCGGACGTATAAACCTTATTAGCTTTTACTTCCAGATTACTACTACACCAACCATCAAACATTTTACTCTTACTTTACTATTATGGACAAGCTTAATGTATTGCTCGACGCAACCCTACAAGCTGGTGATTACGTGGGTTTCACCTTCTTTATAGGGTTCATGGCCATGTTTGCGGCCTCCATCTTCTTCTTCTTCGAGCGCGGCAACGTGGCGGGCAAGTGGAAGACTTCTTTGCTGGTTTCGGGTCTGATTACCATGATCGCGGCCGTACACTACTATTACATGCGCGATCTGTACCTGACGTCGCTGACCTTCAATGCAGAGAACAACCTCCAGTTTGGCGACGAGGGTTACATGAATCCTTCGCCCACGCAGTTCCGCTACATTGACTGGACGCTCACCGTACCGCTGATGTGCGTAGAGTTCTACTTGCTGCTCAAGCCCTACGGTGCCAAATTGGCGTTGATGTGGCGTTTGATTGCCTATTCGGTCGTCATGCTGGTAGCAGGTTACATCGGCGAAGCCTTTGCCGAAACGGCCTCTAACCCCGGTGGTCACTCCATCCTGTGGGGCATCATCTCCACGTTGGGTTGGGCTGGTATCGTGTACGAAGCAACGATTGGCTCGGTAGCCAAGTTGGCGCAGAGTTCGGGTGATCCCAAACTGGCTGCGTCTATCCGCTACCTGCGCAACTTTGTGCTCGTAGGTTGGGCTATCTACCCGATCGGTTATATGGCCATGCCGGGCAACCTGCTCGACGGCGTGCTGTCTATCAGCTCACTCGACTTGTTCTACAACTTGGGCGACGCCGTCAACAAGATTGGCTTTGGCTTGGTAGTGTACTACATGGCCATGGGTGATACTATGCGTCAGAAAGAAGTTACCCAAACGGGTAAAAGCTTCGAGACCGCCTAGAGACACTGTTTAGTTTCTGTTTTGGTTGAGGTTGCCCCCACGGGCAACCTTTTTTTGTTAGACGAGTGAAGTGAAATTTTTGGCGGATAAATCATTTTTAAAGATCAATTTTACACGCTCCATGCGTACCGTCCGTCCCAAAAAGCACCTTGGCCAGCATTTCCTCAAGGATGAGGCCCTTGCCCAGCGCATCACCCAGCAACTGACTGGGCACGGCAGCTACGGGCATCTGCTCGAAGTAGGGCCGGGTACGGGTGTGCTCACCCAGTTTCTGGCGCAGGCGGCCACGCCCGAGTTGCATTTGTCGGAGGTGGATAGCGAATCGGTGGCGTATTTGCAGAAGCGATTTCCGGCGCTGGCCCCGCGCCTGTACCACGCCGACTTCTTGAAGATGGATTTTTCGGTACTCTTTGGCGCCCAGCCCTTCGCCGTGATTGGCAACTTTCCCTACAATATTTCTTCGCAGATATTTTTTCGGGTGCTGGAGCACCGCCAGCAGGTGCCCGAAGTGGTGGGCATGGTGCAGCACGAAGTAGGCGCGCGCATGGCTGCCCCGCCCGGCAGCAAAACCTACGGCATTCTGAGCGTGTTGCTACAGGCGTACTACGATGTGGAGTACCTGTTTACGGTGCCGCCAACGGTGTTCGTGCCACCGCCCAAGGTGCAGTCGGCGGTGCTGCGGTTGCGGCGCAACGGCACCGCCCGGCTCGATTGCGACGAGCGGGCTTTTTTTCGTACAGTCAAGCAGGCCTTCCAGAATCGGCGTAAAACCTTGCGCAACGCCCTGCGTCCGCTTTGGCAGGGGCTGGAAGAAACGCCCGAACTGAACGCTTTGCTCGCTCGCCGGGCCGAAACCCTGTCGGTGGCCGAGTTTGTCTGGTTAACCCGGACATTGACAAGTGCGCCGGACGCAGCGCGTGCGTAGTTTGCAACGAGACAAAAGTTAAGTGTATGGAGATAACGCGCGAATGGATGGACGAACTGCGGCAAGTCGTAGATACGCGGCATGACCAGGGCGTCCGGCAGCGCCTGAGTACGCTGCGCGCGGCCGATATCTCGGACGTGCTCGACCAGTACGATGCCGAAGACTCGCGCTATGTGCTCTCGTTGTTGCCCCGCGAAGTGAGCGCCGAAATCGTCAGCAACCTCGAGCCGGAGGTGCGCCGCCGCTTTCTACGCACCTTCGAGTCGGCCGAACTGGCCGCCTACGTCGTAGAGTTCGACTCCGACGACGCGGCCGATATTCTCAACGAGCAGCCCATCCGCGTCCGCGAAGAGGTAATTGCCCTCATTGACGACCCGCAGGTGGCCACCGACGTGCTTGACTTGTTGCGCTACGAACCCGACCACGCCGGGGGACTGATGGCCAAAGAACTCATCAAGGTCAACGCCAACTGGACTGTTACCGAGTGCATCGAAGAAATCCGCCGCCAGGCCGAAAATGTCGAGAAGGTTTTTTCGATTTACGTCGTGGACGACGCCGAGAAACTGCTGGGGCGTATTTCCCTCAAAAAACTTATTCTGACGCCCGGCCACCGACGCGTGGCCGATTTCTACGAGCGCGATATTGTGGTGGTCGAGTCGCACCTGCACGAAGAAGAAGTGGCCGACATCATGCAACGCTACGACCTGGAGGCTGTGCCGGTGGTGAACGTGCAGGGCAAACTGTTGGGGCGGATCACCATTGACGACGTCGTGGACGTGATCACCGAGCAAGCCGAGAAAGACCAGCAGGCCATGGCCGGTATTTCGGAAGACCGTCAGGGCACGGGTTCGGTACAGAGCATGGTGCGCTCGCGCCTGCCCTGGCTGCTGATCGGGATGGTGGGCGGATTGCTGGGGGCGCGCTTCATCAGTGTGTTTGAGGCCGACCTCGCCCTGGTGCCCGCCATGGCGTTTTTCATTCCCCTCATCACCGCTACGGGCGGCAACGTGGGCATCCAGTCGGCCACCGTGGTGGTGCAAAGCATGGCCAGCCGCAGCAACATTGGGCGGAACTTCTGGCCCTTTTTTGGGCAAACGTTGGTGGTAGCTTTTTTCAACGCGATCGTGATTTCGGGCGTGGTATTCTCGTTTGCGCTGCTGCTGGGCGAACAGCGACAACTGGCTGCGGTGGTGGCCCTGGCCCTGTTTACGGTGGTGATGCTGGCTTCGGTGACAGGCTCGGTGACGCCCCTCATCCTGGACAGGTTCAACATCAACCCGGCGCTGGCTTCCGGCCCCTTCATCACCACGGCCAATGACCTGCTCGGGCTGGGGGTTTACTTTACGGTAGCACACTTTCTTTATGGCCTCTGATGATACCTTGACGCAATGAATTGCCTAATCGTGGACGATATGCACCCTTCTATTGGGCCGATGCTGGCCGAGTTGGGCATTGCGACGGACTATCAGCCCGCACTCAGCCGTGCCGAGATCCTCGCCGCAGTGGGCCGCTACGAAGGGCTGCTGATTCGCAGCAAAACCCGCGTAGATGCTGAACTGTTGGCTGCTGCCCCTCGCTTACGCTTTGTGGGTCGGGCCGGAGCCGGACTCGACAATGTGGACGTGGCCGAAGCCCGCCGTCGGAACGTGCAGGTGCTGCACGCCGCCGAAGGCAACCGCGACGCCGTGGCCGAGCACGCCGTCGGGATGCTGCTGGTGCTGCTTAATAGAATGCTGGGGGCCGACCAGCAAGTGCGGGCGGGGCAGTGGCTGCGCGAAGCCAACCGGGGCTACGAACTTTGCCAACTGACGGTGGGCATTGTGGGCTACGGCTACATGGGGCAGGCCTTCGCCCGTCGCCTGTCGGGTTTTGGCTGCCGGGTGCTGGCCTACGACAAATACGCCGGCGTGCTCGACCCTACCTTCGCCCAGTCGGCTGATTTGCCCACGCTCCAAGCCGAAGCCGACGTGCTCAGCCTGCACGTGCCGCTGACGGATGAGACGCGGGGAATGGTGAACACCGATTTTCTCCAGCAGTTTGCCCGGCCCATCTGGCTGCTCAATACCGCCCGGGGCGAGGTACTGCGTCTGGCCGACCTGGCCGATGCCCTCGAAAATGGTCGGGTGCGGGGGGCGGCCCTCGACGTGCTGGAAAACGAGCACTTTCACCGCTGGACAACCCCGCAGCGCCAGACCTTCGAGCGGCTCCGGCGACTGGACAATGTGCTGTTTACCCCTCACGTGGCGGGGTGGACCCAAGAATCTTATTGTAAGATTAATCACGTATTAACAGCAAAAATACGGCGCTTTTTAACGGAAAAATCCTAAAAATGCGTTGATCTTACGGGAGAAATAAAAAACATTTTTTGCGGATGTGAAGGGAGAATCTATATATTGAGACCCTTTACGTTCATCTTTTGCACAGTACCGCACATCGCTGACCAAATCTATTATATGGTAAGAAATTTACTGCTGTCTATTGTCTTCTTTTTGGCTACTTTTTCCTCGGTATGGGCACAAAACATACCAGGAAGGCTACAAGGGATTATTTACGACAAAAGCACGCGCGAACCCGTGCCGTTCGCCAACGTGGTGGTAAGCCAGAACGGCGTCCAGCGTACGGGAGGCACTACGGATTTCGAGGGCAACTTCGACATTAGTCCGTTGACGGCCGGCACCTACGATGTAGCCATTTCGGTGATCGGCTACCAACGCCAGCTCATCAATGGCGTCGTGATCGGCTCAGCCAAAACCACGCGCCTCAACAACATCGAGCTGGCCGTAGAATCGAGCCAGCTCGACGAGGTGGTGATCATTGACTACGCCATTCCGCTGATTGATG
>DAIMZG010000069.1:0-9849 GCA_036734065.1 Catalimonadaceae bacterium | reverse complement strand
TTGGTGGATGCCCAGCAACGGCGCTTTGTGCTCGACTACACCCTCGAAGAACTGGCGCACATGCTGGATCCGGCAGATTTCTACCGACTCAACCGCAAATTTCTGGCTCGGCTGCCCGCCGTGGGGGACATTCGGGTACAGCCGGGCGGGCGGCTATCGGTCGAACTGGCACCACGACCTCAAGTGCCCGTGCTCGTCAGTCGCGAGCGCGCCACGGCCTTCAAGGCGTGGCTGGATCAGTAGCGCTGCGAAGGCAGCGGCAGGGCCGTAGGCGCGTAGCCCACAAAGTCGCCGGAGCTCTCGCGGCAGTTTCGGATGCGCTTGCGCACTTTGCGTTGCCAGAAAGGGCCGTGGCGTAAGGTCAGCAAAAAACCACTACTGACGTTTTGGGCAAAGGTGGTTACGTAGCGCTCCTCGCCCGAGGCTTCGGGGGTGATGATCACGTACTCAAACCCCATTTTTTGGGTCAGTTCGGTTACGCAGCGGTTGCCATAAAGCACCCGCGACGGATCCCGGCGATAAACCTGGAGCAGCCGCTTCTTCTTGCCCTTGCGCCGGGCGCTGGCATTGTACTGATAGGAGGTGTTGGAGGTCTGCAACTCGCGTTTGCGCTTTTTGCGCGTAGTCTTGCGCTTCTTAGACTGCGCCAGGGCTTCCTTACGCGCCGCCTTGCGCTGGTGGGCCTGGGCGTACAACTCGGGGCTGAGGGCCAGCAGTATCACCAAAAAAAATAACCAGTACGCGCGCATAAAGGATTGAAAATGAATGCCTTCGCCAGGCGGTACGCCAAAGTACGTAAATACCAAATGCCTAGGCGTATGCACCCTTCAAGGCCGATGTGATATTTGGGTGCTCTACGACCAAAAATCGCTGTCAGGACTTCACCCACTGCTCGGCCCGCGTGCGGGGCAGCACGGCCGCACTTGGTGCGGAGTCGGCTACAGGCGGAGTGATGGCATTGGCGGGACGAAATTTGTTGGCACCCACGAGCACTCGTTTGCCGGTGGCGATGGCATCGGCCTTGCGCTGCCGCACAGTGGCAATCTGCTCGGCGATGAACCCTCGCTCGCAAGCTACCTGCCACCCGCCCTGTTGCTCCACTTCCAGAAACAATTGCCAGGCGGCCTGGGCCAGGGCGTCGGTGAGGTGATCGAAGAAATAGGCACCGGCGGCCGGGTCGGTGGCTTTGTCGAAATAGGCTTCTTCGCGCAGCAGCGCCGAGAGGTTGCGGGCCAGGCGCTGTCCGTGGGCGTCGTGGGGACGGTGCGACAGCACCGTAAGGGACTGACAGCCCCCCACCACGGCGGCGATGGCCTCGGTTGTGTGGCGCAACAGGTTGCTGTCGGGGTCGGTGTCGGTGTGCGACCAGGCCGAGGTGTGGGCGTGCAGGTGCAAGCGGTGAGCCGACACGCCGTAGGTCGCCCCGATCTTGAGCCACAACCAGCGCAGCGCCCGCAGTTTGGCAATCTGGACGAAAAAGTCGGTGTCTATGGGTAGCGAGAACTCAAATTGATTGAGCACCGTGGCGGGGGACAGGCCCGCCTCGGTGAGCGCATCGGTGAGGTGCACGGCGGCCGCCAGCAGAAAGGCCACTTCGTGCACGGCGTGCCCGCCGGCCGTGTGGTAGGCATCGGCCCGGAGGGCGAGGGGCCAAAAACCAGGCGAGTCGGCAAAGGCGCGGCTGGCCGCAACCAGGTCGTCGGTACCCATCCACTGGCCGGTGCGCAACAGGTGGTCGTAGGGGTCGGCCTGAAGCGAACCCTTCAGGGCCGTCAGCGAAGGGTTAAGCTGGCGCAGTTGCTCGAGCAGCGGCCCGGCGTGCGCCGTGCGGTAGTGAATAGCTTGCTGATTGGGATTGAGCCGGGCCAGCAGCCGACTCAGGTCGGGCACCGCGTCGGACTGGCCGAAGTCGAAAAGCAGGGTGTCGGCGCCGCGGGCCAGGGCCTGGTGGGCTTGCTGATTGGCGGCGTCGGCGTGGGTCACCGACACCACTTCGCGGTATTGCCAGCCCGCCGGTGGCATGTGCTGGTGCAAAGCACGCAGGTATTGCAGGTGCGCTACGTCTTCGGCCGTGTAGAAAGGCTGCCACGACAACCCCTCAAAAGTTTGCTGCCAGAGCGTGGCGTAGTCGCGCCCCTTCAGTTCGCTTACGATGCGCTGCTGCCAGGCGTCGGAGGTAGTGGTGTCAAATTCGGAAAAATCGGGACGTAACATACATTCGAGGAGGACAAAGGCGCGGAAGTAAGCAAAAACTCCGGCATCATTCAAACGAGGCCGGATAGATTGCATCTCGGCGGGTTAAGATAGAGAAAATGTCTCCGATAAATGACTTTTTTCTTCGCCTTCTTTTCGCCAATTTTGACACCCTTACGTAAAAAAAAGGGGGGGCAGCGAATAATATTCTGTTTTGCGCAATGGGGAGAGATTATGTAACGGTCTGGGATGGTTGCCTCAAAACGATTCGCGATCACCTGGGAGAGCAGAGCTTTAACACTTGGTTTCAGCCTATCCGGCCCCTTTCGTTACGTGACAACACGCTCACTATTCAGGTGCCGAGCCAGTTTTTCTACGAGTGGCTCGAAGAGCACTACGTGGAGTTGCTGCGCCAAGTACTGCTTAACGAACTGGGGCCGCACGGGCGGCTGGAGTATTCCATCATCGTGGACAAGGGAAACGAACAAAACCAACCCTACACGGTCAAGATCCCGACCAGCCCCGGCTCCAAAAACAAGTCCGTGCCCAATGGGCAACCCGTTGTACAGGCCGAGCGGTTGCACGAGAGCCCCTACATGTCCGACACGTTTATCAACCCCAATTATACGTTCGACTCGTACGTGGAGGGTGAATGCAATCGCCTGGCCCGCTCGGCCGGGATGGCCGTGGCGGCCAAGCCGGGTACCACGGCCTTCAATCCGCTGATGATTTACGGCGGCGTGGGGCTGGGCAAAACGCACCTGGTGCAGGCCATCGGCAACAAGATCAAAGACAATCACGCGCAGAAGTTTATCCTCTACGTCGCTTCCGAGAAGTTTACCAACCAGTTTATTGAGGCCGTCAAGAATAATTCTATTCAGGACTTTACACACTTCTACCTCAACGTGGACGTGCTCATTCTCGACGACGTGCAGTTCCTGGCCAAGAAGGAGCGCACGCAAGAGATATTTTTCCACATTTTCAATCACTTGCAGCAGAACAGCCGGCAAATCATCATGACCAGCGACTGCCCACCGCGCGACCTGCAAGGCATGCAAGAGCGGCTGCTGTCGCGCTTCAAGTGGGGGCTGACGGCAGACTTGCAACAGCCCGACTTTGAAACCCGGATGGCCATTATCGAGAAAAAGCTTCAGTCCGACGGCATTGATGTGCCCGCCGACGTAGTAGAGTTTCTGGCCCGCAGTGTGGACACCAACATCCGCGAGTTGGAAGGGGTGCTCATTTCGCTGGTGGCCCAGTCGTCACTCAACAAGAAGGCTTTTGACCTCAACCTGGCCAAACACATCCTAAAACACCTGGTGCAGAACGTAGAAAAAGAGCTGGACGCCAACACAATAAAACAGCAAGTAGCCGAATTTTTTGATGTAAGCGTGGCCGGGCTTTCCGAAAAGAGCCGCAAAAAGGAGATTGTCATCGCCCGGCAAACGTCCATGTTCTTGATCAAGGAATTCACCGACCTGTCCCTCAAGATGATCGGCCAGCAGTTTGGCGGGCGCGACCACAGCACGGTCATTCACGCCTTGCAGTCGGTCAAGAATATGCTCGACACAGACAAGAAGTTTCGCCAGCATTTTGAGGAATTGCGCGAACGGGTCAGCGGGCGCAAAGCCAGCGACCGTTAGCGCGGCTTTTCGGCCCGGGCGGGCGGGGTGTTGTCTTCGGTCTGATCAGCTTGATCAGCAGCGGCGGCCCGGCGTTCGGCCCGGCGACCGCCCAACAGCCAACTGCGGTTGAGGCGCGTGGTGGTCTGTTCGATGCCCTCGGCGGCTTCACCCACGCGCCGCAGGGTCTGCTCTACTTCATTGGCCAAGGCCGGATCGGTCAGCATCCGGTTGACAAAGCCATTTTCTTCGGCATTGAGTTTTTGTGCGAAGACTTCCAGTTCGGTGGCGGCCCGCGCGGCCCGCTGGCTGATTTTCCGGAGCGAGTCGGTGGTGGCCACCACCTGGCTGGCAAGGGTTTCGTCGTGCAGCAGCCTACCCAGCGTGCCCTCGCCTGCTTGCAGGGGAGCCGCCAGGTCCGACAATTCGGTCGTAAGCCCCTTGAAGCGTTCGCCGGCCTGTTCGTAGAGCGTCAGCATACCTTCGAGGCGGCTGAACATGAGCGTATCGGTGAGCAACTGCCCCACGGTGCTTTGGGGCTGGCGCAGGTCGCGCAACAGGCCCGTCATTTCGGTGGTCAGTCCCTGGGCATCGTCGCCGATGCGTTGCAGGGCCCGGAGCATATCGGCCACCGTGGCGGGCGATTCGCTGCGCAACTGGTCACCCGTTTGCAGGGGCGCCGCACCGACCCGACCCGGCACGACCACCACCAACTTGTCGCCCATCAGGCCGTCGGAACCAATGCGCAGCAGCGCGTCCCGGCCCAGGCGTTGGGCGGCGTCTTTGTCTAGTTGCAAGCGTACGGCCACGCGGGCGTCTTCGGTGAGTTGCACGTCGGACACGGTCCCGATGTTGACGCCGCCCAAACGCACGCGATTGCCAGCGCGCAGGCCGTCCACCTCGTCGAAGACGCCGCTCACTTCCACCCCCTTGCTACCGCCGAACTGGCCCGCGCCCACCACGAGCAAGCCCGCGATGAGCAACACCACGCCACCCAGCACAAACAAGCCCAATACCCACGTCCGACGTTGATTTTCCATTATCAAAATTATTAGTCAAGAGAAAAAAGTACGCACCCACGCCTCGGGGTGCTGTCGTACTGCCGACGGCGTGCCCTCGGCCGCAAAGCACCCGTCGCGCAGGAAGTAAACGTAATCGCCCGTGATGTCGGTACAGCGCGGGTCGTGGGTGACGATCAGCGAGGCCACCCGGTGCTGCTGGCGCAACCGCACGATGAGTTCGCAGATTTCCCGGCTGGTGATGGGGTCCAGGCCCGTGGTCGGCTCGTCGTAGAGCATAATCTCGGGTTCGAGAATGAGCGTGCGGGCCAGGGCGACGCGCTTTTGCATGCCCCCCGAAATTTCGTCGGGCATGCGGTCGGCAATGCCCGGCAGCCCCACTTCGTCGAGGGCCTGCGCCACGCGGTGCTGTCGTTCGCCCCGGGTTAGGTGGCGCCGGCGGCGCTCCAGCGGGAAAGCCAGGTTCTGGCCGATGGTCATGGCGTCGTAGAGGGCGCCCCCCTGAAAGAGGTAGCCTACGCGGTGGCGGTGGGCGGCTGCCTGGCGCGGCGAGAGGCGGGTGAGGTCGTCGCCGAAGAGGCATACTTGCCCCCGGGAGGGCGTGGCCAGACCCACCAGCATTTTGATCAGTACCGACTTGCCCGCGCCCGATCCGCCCATGATCACCAGGTTTTGCCCTTCGTGCAGGGTAAGGTTAATACCCCGCAGGACGTGGTGCGCACCGAAGGCCGCGTGCAGCCCGCGCAGTTGGGTCACTACTGGGCCGTCGGCAAGCGATACCTGACTCCGTGTGTTGGGTTGCGCTTTCAAGTCAGAAATAATTGGGTGAACTGAACGGCCAACATGTCAATGACAAACACCAACAGCGAGGCGACCACGACGGAAGCGTGTGCCGCCCGGCCGACGCCCACCGTACCCTCGCTGGCCTGGTAGCCCATGTAGCAGCCCACCAGTCCGATGGCGAAGCCAAAAAAGGCTGACTTGAGCAAAGCCGGCACCAGCTCGCCCAGCGTGATCAGGTCGAGGGCTTTAATAAAAAACAAACGCAGGGTGGTGTCGTCGGTGACGGAAGTGGCCACGTAGGCCCCCAGCAGGGCCAGCGTGTTGGCGTACACCACCAGCAAGGGCAGCGTCAGCGTCAGGGCCAGCACGCGCGTGACCACCAGAAAGCGAAAAGGATGCGTACCCGATACTTCCATGGCGTCAATTTGCTCGGAGATTTTCATGGCCCCCAGTTCGGCCCCGATGCCCGCGCCGATCTTGCCGGCGCAGATCATGGCCGTCAGCACGGGGCCAATCTCGCGCAAGACGGCAATGGCCACCGTGGCGGGCAAGTAGGCTTCGGCCCCGAAGCGCAACATGGTGGGCCGCAATTGCAAAATGAGCACCATGCCGATGATAAAAGCCGACACGCTGACCAAAAACAGCGAACGGTAGCCCAACTGGTAGGCCTGGCGGAGCGTTTCGGCACCCTCGAAGGGCCGGCCAAACAGTTCGCGCCCGAAGCGCAAGGCAAACAACGTCAGCCCGCCGACTGTGGCGAGCGTGGCCCGGATGCCTGTCGGGAGAAAGGAATATTTGGTTACAGCCACGAGAAACGTTTTAGGGTGTTAAGGAAAATGCGCCGGAAATGTTTCATCGGAAAAAAGCATGCGCTTGCCGACTATCCACAAAAAAAGCCCCGTCGGGTGGAGACGGGGCTTGATGCGTGATTGGGCAAAGATCAGGTGCGCTGCACAAAAGCGCGGTAGGCTGCATAGAGCGCCAAGGGGGCGATCACCACAGAAAATTTGAGGGCATCAGTACCCAGGGGCGCGCCCGGCACGAGCGAAAGCGCGGGCAAGGCAATGGCCACCACCACGAGCAGCAAAGCCATCAGTTTTCCCCAGAACGTCTGAAAGAACGATCCCGGGTGCAAGGCCGAAGGGTTGCTTTCTTTCTGGTTGTGAAGGGCCACTGGAAAAAGTTCGAGCATGTACTTTTCACGATCACTCATGTCGCGTGTAGTTAGAGTTAGTGGATCTTTCAGCAGGTAGTATTACGCACTTGCAAAAACTTGGTTTGACAAGCGCTTATCGCAAATCTAACGCAATTTTGTTCATATGCAAGCATAGAGTGTGGACATTTATAGAAGTATATCAGCAATGAAAGGGTATATCTCCCAAAAATAGTACAACCGACCAGCGCCTGAACCTCCGTTTTGCGGCTTTCGTCTCCGAAACATACATCGGAGAAGGCGCGCCATGAGCGGGAATGGGGTCGGTATTTTTCTGAAAAAAAAGGCCATGTCAAGACATACCCAGTTTCGTTCGGAGGTACTGCCACAGTTGGCGCTGAGCCGCAGCTTGCCCGCGGAGGTACGTTTGCAAATCGCGGGCCAGGGCGTCTTCGCCGAACAGGTCGCGGGCAGGTTGCCACTGCTGGTAGGCTTGGCGGGCGACCACTTCGTTGGCAAAGGGTAGGGACGTGGGGGTGGGTACTAGCACTTGCTGCACGGTGGCCCAATCGTGGCGGCCTTGCTGGCGGGGTTCGTAGTAGAACTTTTGGCTGAAAGGCAGCGACAGGTCGCGCAGGCGCGGCAGCCAAGCCGTCAGTGCCGGGGCCAGGTCGGGCAACTCGTAGCTTATGGCTTCCAACAGCGTACGCAAGATTTCGGCGCGGTAGGTGACTACCGCACCGGGCACGCGTGTGTAGTGCAGCAACTGCGCCACAAAAGTCCGGCGCGGATCGGGGGTCCATTCCCATTCCGCAAGGGGGGGCGGGGCCAACCACGCTACGCTGCGCACCTCATCGGTATCGGCTCGGATAAACTGCAGTCCAAACAGGGCGGGCAGGTACTGGTAAGGCCGAGTACCCGGTACCAAGGGCACGGCCGGACGCAAAGCCTCCCAATGCAGAAAGTACAGCGGCGGCGTAAGGGTGTCGAGGTAACGAAAGAGGGCTTCGGCCTCGACTACGGGCTGACCGCTGCGGGCCGCTTGCTGTTGGATGCGTTGGTGAAAATCTTCCATCACCGCTTCGGGCACATCGCGCAGGGCTTGCGTACCCGTATAGTAAAGGTCAAATTGTTTGCGTTCGGACAAGCCCACCACGTCGAACACAGAAGGACGGGGGAGATGCTGCCAGCAGTGGCCGACAAAATCGCACGGATACGGATGACGGCAGTGCGTACCTATATCGCGTAGGGGCACCTCGGGTTGTGCCAGCACGGCTTGCAACGCGGCGATTCGCCCCGCTACGAAGGGCTGGTTGTGTCGGGCCAGATCGCCGAGTGAGCGAGCCGTAAACAACGCGTCGAGCTGCAGTTTGCTCTCCCGTACGTACTGACGATCAAGGTGCAGAAGGTGAATATCGGCCAAAGGCAGGCCACTTTGGGTAATTACGTAATGTTGCAGGGCGGCATCCAACTCGTGAGCGGGCGACACCTTGAGAGCACTTTTTACCTCGTAGGCGTGCCAACCGTCGTCTCGGTGCACCAAGATGTCGAGTTGCACCTGTACGCCTTCAAAGGCAAAGCTGGCCTCGTAGAGCACACGCTGACCCGCGGCCAGCAGGGCCTGGGTTCGACGCAACTTGGCGGCCCCCGACGCGGCACTGGCATCGGCGCCGCCCGGAAAAAGTTGACGGGCCAGCCGCCCGACGGCTTGACCTCGCGCAAAACGGGCACGCTGATCGGCAGGCAGGCGATCACGCCACTGGGGGCGGTGGTGGTGCAAAAAGAGCGACTTCTCGCACTGCACGCCGCGCATAAAGGTAGATTTGGTGAGCAAAGTAGCCATGAGCGCACGAAGATAGGAAGGCCAAGGGCTTCAACGCCCGAAACGGGTAAGAACAAAGGGCAAAGCCTAACAGCTACCCTCCCCAATTTGGGGAGGGTCGGCCACAGAGTGGCCGGGGTGGGGGAGTGGCTGGAAATTTCAGGCCAGAAACAAATGTTTATTTCGCCTACCTCGCCTCATCAAAAACAAAAATTATTCTTTTTCAAAGAACATCACCCCAATAGCAGCCTAGTATGGGTATTTTTCTAAGAAAATGCGTTTTGGGGTGTGCATGGTATTGTAACGATCAGTGTAAATGTCTTCCTTGCCTTGGCTACCTGACGAACGGGGGGCTTTCTACCTTCATCCCTTTATTTTTTTATGAAATGTACAGGGTATGCATTGACCGTAAGCGCGTGCCTGGGCCTGCTGTTTTTCCTCTCCATTCTCCCCGCCCTGGCCCAACGCGAGCACCGCGCCCTCTTCGTCCCCGAGAATGGGGTGCACATGGTGGCCCTGAGCGCGGGTCTCAAGCCTCCGCTGGGCGGCGGCGATTATTTCTACGCCCTGCGCCCCCGCTACGGCTATCAACTCAGCCGAGTTGTTCTGTTAGGGGCTGATGCGGAAATGATATTTGATAATACCATACTTGGGGTGGGGTTGCCTGTTCCCTTCTTGCGTTCGGGCGTCTATACGCGCGTGTTCCCCTTTCCGCACTTTTTTGTGGAGGGAGCCTACATGTTGGGCAATTACTATTCGACGTCGCGCACATCCGAGTCATACATACCGGGCCTGCGGCAGCACGCCGCCTTCGGGATTGGCTTTACTTACCCGGTGTTTCAAAAACACTTCCCAGGTCTTCAGCTTGATGGCGATATCAAAACCTATCAACCGATCGGCTGCCCCACGTGCGGCAGTGATCCCTACGCCTGGCGCTTCGGACTGGCCTACTTTTTCGGAGGCAAAAAGTCTTAATCATTCGCTGAATTATTGGCATTGCGCCTACGCATAAAAAAACCTCCCCACGCGGGGAGGTTTTGTCTGATCAATCATTTAAAAAAGCCCTCCCCAGCAGGGGCCCCGTGGAACGGGAGGGTTGAGGCCGCCGCGGAACGGAGGGGGTCAGTACACCGTCACCTTGCGTGTGACAAACTGCCCATCAGCCACCAGGCGGAGCAGGTACACACCCGAAGGCAACCCTTGCACCCGGATTTGCTCCTCGTGGTGCGGGCCTTGCAGCTCGTGCTGCGCCCGGCG
>DAIMZG010000068.1:0-9903 GCA_036734065.1 Catalimonadaceae bacterium | reverse complement strand
CTTTGCTGTTGGATGACAGGACGCGGATAATCTCGACGGGCGACACTTCGAGGGTAACGTTCATGCCGCCCTGCAAGTCGAGGCCGAGTTTGAGCTCGCGCTCTTTCACTTCCTGATAAGTGTAGTTGGCAAAGCCCAGGTTGAGTACGGGCTGCCGCCAGATAGAGTCGAGGTAGGTTTGCTTACGGGCAAAGCTCACCGTGCCGTCGGCTTGCTGGGCAAATGCCTGGGCGTCTTGCTGGACGCTCCGGGACTTGAGGGTAAACGAGAGATTGTAGAGGCACAACAGGGCCACTACTACCGCCAAGGCGATAACTCCTCCTTTGTTTTGCATAATAGAAAACGGGTAAAAAGGGTAAAATGTAATTCGAACGAAAGGGTAGGGGACCGCAGCAGTCCCAAGAAGGCGCTCATAGAATATGTTATGGGCGACACAAAGTAAAGCCGGAGGAAGAAAACCTAAGGGGCCTGCGGGGAAATCAGGTGCGGAAACAGGTTCCGGAAGTAGGAGAGATTGGCCCGGGCTACGGGCGCGTAGGTGGGCAAGGGCCGCACCAGCGCCTGGCAAAAAACGAAAAGGCCGCATACCAGCAAGGCCACGGGCAAAGGCAGCCCCAACGGGACTAGGGCCTCGAAGGCGTTGCCTTCTTGCCAAGTGGCCAGGGGCACCTCCGACGATTCGTCGGCCAGATGGGCGGCCGTGGCGGCGCGTGGAGACGCAGTGGGCTCGGTCAGTACGTAGTGTCCCGCACTGCGTCCCAGCAGGAGCAGCAGGATGGCGAGCCAACCCAGCGAACGGAGCATGTGCAGTACTTTTCCCATTTGGGCATCAAAGGTAGCGAAAGTCCATCATTTCCCACTGACAAAACGCCTTCGAATGGTTTTTATTGATATGGTCCTTTTTACTGATCAAAAGACGCGCTGAATCGCTGAGGTCAGACGCGCTGAATCGCTGAGGTCAAAATGCGCTGAATTGCTGGGGTCAAGACGCGCTGAATCGCCGGGAGAAGACGCGCTGAATCGCTGGGAGAAGACGCGCTGAATCGCTGGGAGAAGACGCGATGAATCGCTGGGAGAAGACGCGCTGAATCATCGGGGTCAAGACGCGCTGAATCACCGGGAGAAGACGCGATGAATCGCGTCTCTACATAGTCTAATTACCTAACCGTCTAATCACCTAATCGTCTTCCTCTACCACACCGTTGTGCACCAGCAGGCCGCGCTTGGTGGCCAGGTAGCGGTATTCGGCGTAGCGCGTGGTCAGGTCGCAGGCAGCGGCGGGCAGTTCGTCGTCTTCGGGGCCCAGGCATTTGATCCATCCCTTGTCGAGTAGCACCGCCAGGGCCGTGCGGAGGGCCGTTTCCTCTGTGCCCACGGCGGCCAGCAAATCTTCGAAGGTCTGGACAAAGTACAGTTCGTCGAGAATATCAAACTCCAGGTCAGTCATGGCATGGGGTTACGCGCGCTTGGCCAGTTCGGTCTTGAGGTAATCAATCGGGCCGATGGGGAAGGGATCTACGCCGTTGCGCTCGGCCAGGTAAAACGACACCCAGTCGAAGAGGTGAATCAGGTACACGGCTTGCTCGATGAACGAGTCGCCCTGGGCGTGCACCTCGTGAACGGTCGCCCCTTCGGCAGCAAACAGCGGCTTGCAGATGTCCATCCGCACGGCGGCCCGCGGGTGGTCGTAGGCCGAGCGCACCAGCAGCACCACCGTCTGGCGCAAGACGGCCATCGGGAAGCGCCAGCCCACCAGTTCGTTGTGGTTCATTTCGGGAAAGGCATTGATGTGGGCCAGTTGCTTGGCGTTTTCGTTGATCTGCTGCTGGTTGCGCAGCATCAGCGGCAACAGGCGCTCGTCGCTGTAAAAAATGGGCAGGCGGTCGAAGCACTGGTGAGCGATGGTCTTGGCTTGCTCGTGAATTTGCTCGGCCCGTTGTTCGATCAGTTCGGCCGCTGCGTCCATTTGCGCAGTGTAGGCAGGGCCGATGAGCCCGTAGCTTTCCAGGATGCGCAGCAACTGTACGAACGAATAGCCAATGCCCGCGCGGGGGCTGTTGGAGTCGCCCGGAATACGGATGGTCTCGAAGCCGTGCGCCTCGGCCAGCGCTTGCAACTTGCCGCCCGAGGTGATGCCCACCACGAAGGCACCCCGTTCGAGGGCTTTTTCGGTGGCGGCCAGGGTTTCTTCCGTATTGCCCGAAAAAGAGCCCGCCACGAAGAGGGTGTTCTTACCCACGTAGGCGGGCACCTCGTAAGTTTTGGTCACCGTCAGGGGCACTCGCAACTGGTCATACACAAAAGCATTGACCAGGCTGGCGCCAATGCCCGAGCCGCCCATGCCTGCCACCAGCACGTGGTGCAGGGGGCGATCGGCCGCCCGGAGGCTGACTTTTTCGGCGATCCCGAGGGCTTCGCGCAATTGTTGGCCAAAGCCGGCAATGAGGGTATGCATGAAACGTGCGTCAGACATGGGGAAAAATGGGGTTTGATGAGCGGACGAAAATAGATCAGAAGTGGCCTCGATGGCCATTTGCGGGGTCAAGTTAGGAAATAAACTTGCTCGGAAAGCGCATGGGGGGGCAATGGGGTTGCAATTCGACA
This sequence comes from Catalimonadaceae bacterium, assembly GCA_036734065.1. Lineage (GTDB taxonomy): Bacteria > Bacteroidota > Bacteroidia > Cytophagales > Flexibacteraceae > DAIMZG01. The sequence continues at coordinate 7,299 of DAIMZG010000068.1, read as the reverse complement.
GGCGGCCGTTGTCCTTGCCCAAACCAGTGGCAGGCAAGCATTGGCTACGGATGTAACGTCACAAGGCGATTCCTACAGACGTCAAATACAGCGGGATATAAGAGATGAAGTTTGATAATTATTTTACTATGTTAATTTATAATCGTGTTTAAAAGCCTTTAAAGATGTACGAGCACAAAACCCAAAGCCTCCAAGGGGTTGTCGTCCGGATATTGCCCGGAACGCATTCAAGCTAGCGAATGCATGCGTAGTACAAGGCCGATGCAAGGGACTCATTTTCACGGGCATTATGACGCAGGATGGTTGAAAAATGCTTTTTTGAGTAAATAATGCTTGCCCAATTTTATTGAATTAATGGTAGTGTCAAGTAAAGAATGAAAACAGTTATAAGGCCTGCGCATTATCCTTGTGGGGAATCGGTCGAGCAAAGCCCATAACGTCACCATTCATTTATTAACATGACCCAATTAATTTCCTTCAGACCATGAAAAAGGCCTTTTCTTTTCTGATTAGCTTTGGCGCGGGCCTACTCGGGGCCATGACGTACCAGTACGTGCGCCCCGACGCAGCCGATGCCCCTACCGCACGGCCTGCCGTCTTCGAAGATGCCCAGCAGGGGCGTCCCGACGTATTTGCAACCGCCGCGTCGCCGCTCGACGAGGCCGACGACAGCTTTATGGCCGCAGCCGCCCGGGTGACGCCCGCCGTGGTGTACATCAAAAACACGGCCGGGCAGCAGGTCACCTGGTTCGACTGGTTTTTCAGCGGGGCGTCGGGTCAGCGGGTCAGTACCGGCTCGGGCGTAATCTGCTCGGCCGATGGCTACATCGTCACCAACAACCACGTCATTGACAAAGCCAGCACGCTCGAGGTCATCCACGGCAAGCGGGCCTACCCGGCCCAACTCGTCGGTACCGATCCCGCGACCGACCTGGCCGTGCTCAAGGTAACCGCGCAGAATCTGCCCGCGATGCCCTTCGGCTCGTCGCGGGACTTGCGCGTGGGCGAGTGGGTACTGGCCGTGGGCAATCCCTTCAACCTCAACTCGACCGTGACGGCGGGGATCGTCAGCGCCAAGGGCCGCAACATCCGCGTCGTCAACAGCCAGTTTCCCATCGAGTCGTTCATCCAGACCGACGCGGCCATCAATCCGGGCAACAGCGGCGGGGCGCTGGTCAACCGCCGGGGCGAGCTGATCGGAATCAATACGGCCATCTACAGCCAGACGGGATCTTACACGGGCTATGGCTTTGCCGTGCCATCCGACATCGTGACCAAAGTGGTACGCGACCTGATCGCCCACGGCGAGGTGCAAAAGCCGTTTTGCGGGGCCGACGTGGAGGACATCACCCCCGAGCGCGTGCGGCAAGCCCGCCTCGATAGCTACGACGGCGTGATCGTGTCGTACCTGGAGCGCGGCGGGGCTGCCGAGCGGGCGGGTTTGCAAATGGGCGACGTCGTCTTGGCCGTCAACGACGAGCCTACTGACAGCCGGGGCCGTTTTGACGAAGAGATCAGCTATTTCTACCCCGGCGACGAGATCGAGTTGACCTATCTCCGCGATGGCCGCACGCGCCGGGCGCGCCTGACCCTCACCAACCGGGAGGGCACCACCGAGGTGCTGCGGCGCGAAATTTATCAGGTGCTGGGGGCCGATATGGAGGTGTTGTCCAAGGTGGAGCGCAACCGCTTGGGCATCGAACACGGCGTGCGGGTGCTGCGCCCCGGTCAGGGCCTGATTCGCCGCATGGGCATTGCCGAAGGCTTCATCATTACGGCCATCAATCGCGAACCCGTGCGCCAGCCCGAAGACGTAGAAGCATTGCTGGGCCGGGCGCGGGGCAAAACGACGGTGGAAGGCGTCAATCAGAAAGGTGTGCAGAGCTACTACACGGTGTTTATCCGGGGCTAGCTGAAATGCGTGTGGCCCAGGTTCACACCGTGCCCGTTGACAACGGGCGCTGCTTCGTCGAGAAAACGCACCAGGTCTTCAATCTGGTTGAACACCTGCACATTGGGGGGCAGGCGCAGGTCTTGCCCGACCACCTGGTAGCCCGTGAGCAAAATTTGCGTGTGGGGAAAGTCATCGCCCAGCCGGGCCAGGTAAGGTTCTATCTCTTGCGGGCCGGGTACGGCCGTCAGGATGGAGAAAAAGTAGTCGGGGCGGTGCACCTTGTAGGCTTCGCGCAGGTCGTGCTGGGGTAGGCTTTGGCCCAGGTACACCACGCGGTGGTGCCGCGAGCGGATCAGGTAGTTGGCAAAAAGGAGGCTCAGTTCGTGCAGCTCTCCTTCGGGAAGGTAGAGGAAAAACTTCCGCTGGTGCTCGTGTTGCCGGAGCACCAGTCCGTCAATGGCCACGATAATTTTCTGCCGGATCAGGTAGGTAATGAAATGCTCGTGGGCGGGGTTGATGGCCCCCGTTTGCCACATCACCCCGATCTTGAACAAAAAGGGGTACACCACGTGCATCATGGTTTTCTCGAACCCGTGATGGAGAATGTTGGTGGACATGAGCTTCTCGAAACGGTCTTCGTCGAGTTCGAACATGCTGATAGTCAGCGCCTGCACCTGATCCTGAAAGTTGCCCGATTTCTCGGTAATCGAGAGCACCTTCTGGTGCATGTGCTCGGGGGTCATCTGGGCGATCTTCGAGATCTTGTACCCGTGCTCGTTGAGTAACGAAATATTGAGCAGCAGCCGCAGGTCGTCGTCGTCGTAGTAGCGGATGTTAGTCTTAGTACGTTTGGGATTTATGATGTTGTATCGCTGCTCCCAAATGCGCAGCGTGTGGGCTTTGATGCCCGAAAGCTGTTCGAGGTCTTTTATGGAATAAGTGCTCATAGCCGTGCTGAGGGTAAAAGGTCAGGAGCGAAAGACGCTGTCTTTGACCCATAATAGTCCGAATGCCCGACTGGGCATACGTTTGGTACTTTTGTGATGAACCTTGTGGGCGCGTACCAGACGCTGCAGGTAAGGATGCTTAGGACGGCGGGCTTTCTTGAGTCGGTTGTGAATGACTACGTCGTGCAGCACAAAGTACACCGCGCCGTAGAGCGCAATGCCCATGCCAATCCAGAAACCCGGACTCAGGTGCGCCGCGCCGGTTACGATCAGCACCGTGGCCGTGCCGCCGAAAAGGAGCGTGAACACGTCGTTCCACTCCCAGAACCCGTGGCGATGCTGATGGTGGGTTTTGTGAATCACCCACAGCGGCCCGTGCATCACGTAACGATGAAAAAACCAGGAGAAAAATTCCATCCCTACAAAACCTACGATCAGATAAACCGGGTATAGCCACATGATAAAAGTTAGGTTTTCCTTTTTTCAAGTTCAAATCTAGGGTTTTTGTTTAATCTATCCGTAAATACATTAAACAAATGTTACCCTGACATTCACCCCCAATACGTTAGGCAATGTGCCAGAAAAAACAGGGTCTGCGCTAGCCAGACGAGACCCGCCAGCGGGTTGCCCTTGCGAAAGCGAAAGAAGTGGAACATCGTAAACAGGGGCAAAGATACTACCCACCAGCCCAGGTAGTTCTGCCAAGGCACGGGCGCACCGAACCAGTGCCAGAAATCGTGGCGAATGGCCACCGGCTCGATGAGCAGGTCGAGCAGCACCATCAGTGTGGCTCCCAACGGCACACGCAACCAGCGCGAAGTCACCCACGAGCGGGTCACCGTCCCGATACAATAGACCAGTACCAACCAGTTGAGCCCGATCAGCACGGGCACGCGGGCCACGTGCCAGCCCAGGGTAGGGCCGTATTCGTACGTGCCGAATACCCAACCCGTGGCCACGCCGACCACCTCGGCCAGAAAGCCCAGGGCCGCCGTCGCTACGGCAAACACCACGAAGGGCAGCCCCCAGTCGCGGTGAAAGGCAAACAGCAGCCCGCCAATCATGAGCAAGTTGAAAGGCACCAGGGCTTCGAACAGCGCGCGCGTGAGCGACCACTGCAAGCCGACAAAACCCGCTACGTGCGCGGCGACCACCAGGGCAACGCTCCAGAACTGGCCTTGTGTACGCAGGCGGTTGAGCGAATGGGCAAGGAGGTCTTTCGCAGGAGCGGGCAGAGGAGGCATACGGAGGGGCGAACTACGGGATCGGCGTTTTGTTTGCTAGCAAGGCCGGGCGTAGTTTTCCGGCCAGATACGAAACGCCCCGCGGGGCTTTTTTTGGTTACTTATGATTCTTTACAATATTACCTTGGCCGTGGACGAGTCCATTCACCGTGAATGGGTCGCGTGGATGAAAAGTGAACACATCCCGGCGGTGTTGGCCACGGGCCTGTTCCTAGATCACCGCTTCTGGCGGATGCTCAGCGACCACGGCCAAACGGGCGTGACCTACTGCGTGCAGTATCGTTTGCAATCCCTGGCCGACTTCGAAGATTACGAAAAGCACTACGCCGACCAAATCCGCCAACAAACGCAAGCACGCTTTGGGGAACGTACGGTGGCTTTCCACACCCTGCTCGAAGCCGTCTGATCAGGATTCGGTATCGAGGGGCACGCGCTGACGGGCTTCCCACTGGCGGAAATCCTGCACGTCGCGCTCGGCCAGCTTGAAGGCAAAGAGCAAGATGGCAAAATCGTCGGCCAGCCCCACGGCGGGCAAATAGTCGGGGATCATGTCCATCGGCGAGGCGAAGTAAATCAGAGACGTCACAATGAGGGTGAGCGTCTTCCAAGGCACTTGTCGGTACGAGCCGTCGGCGTAGGCCTTTACCATGCGGGCAAAGGTCTTGGCCGAGTCGAGGGCCTCGTGCGAGGCCTCGCGGCGGTTCATCAGATCGAGCACTTTCTGGTTGACAAAGGCCGACAGGCGGCGCATTTTCATGGGCTGTGCCATCATGGGCGAGGCTTGTGCGCGCGAGCGGCGAAAGGCGCGCGACCACAGCGGCGATCGGGATTTGGGCATACTACAGTAAGGATATGGGCGGGCAAAAAACTTCAGGGGGTCGGTGGTTGCACCCGCAAAGACTCACCGACCGATAAGTTATAATCGGGTTTCTGATTCCATTGTTGCAACTCCTGCACGCTGATGCCGTGCTGGCGGGCAATCTTGAAGAACGTATCGCCGGGCTGCACCTGGTAGGTGCGCCCTTCGGCCAAGGATTCGGTGGCGGCGGGCGACGGGGCGCCATCATGCATTATTTTCAACGGCTGACCGATGCGCAAGGGCTGGTCGGGGGCCAGCGCGTTCCAGGCCCGGAGGCTGTCGGGGCTGGTCTGGTATTGGCGGGCGATGCCGTAGAGGGTTTCGCCCGGTGCCACGGTGTGCGTGCGCACCGTCCCGGTGGTGTCGGGAAAGCGTGCGGGTGCGGGGGACGTACGGGCCGGGGCCTCGGCCACGGGCGTCGCGACGGGCCGAGCGGCCGGGCGGGTGGGCAGCGCAAGGGTATCGGCCATCGCTGGGCGTGCGACCGTGTCGGCAGGGACGGACGGCGTCACGGAGGCTTTCGGCGGGGCGGGCGTTGATTTTTTTGCAGGGGCGGGCGTTGGTTTAGGTGCAGGGCGCGGCTGCGCGGCGGCTACCACGTCGGGGTCGTAGGCCACGGGCTCGCTGGCGGGCCGAATGTGGCGCAGCCACAACACGCGGCCCGGGGCCAGCTTTTCTTTTTCGTCCATGCGGTTGCGGCGGCGCAGGGGGCGCAACCGTACGCCGTATTGCTGGGCCACATCCCAGAGGGTTTCGCCCGGCTGGGCCGTGTGGTAGTGCGTGCGGGCCTTGCGGCGTTTTTTCTCTACGTAGTACAATTGGCCGGGCCGGATGCGGTCGCGGGCCGACAGGTCATTGTATTTCAATAGTTTTTCTTTGTCAATCCCCGCTTGCAGGGCCAGCACGGTGGCGTCGTCGCCCTCGCGGGCCTGGATAGCCTTTTTCTTGTTCCACGCAAAAAACAGCGGCATCTCGTTCTGATTGGTGCGCCGGGCATTGGGGCGGAAAATGCGCGTCAGCAAGGGGTCACGCCACGTTTCGGCCTCGGGCACCTCGTTGGCGGGAAAAGCTGCCGGTGTCGCGGCGGCCGGGGTGCGGGGGGTGCCGAGGTTGGCCGCCAGCGCGTGGTCGGCGGCTACGGGCAGGGCCACGGCGTAGGTGCGGTCGGTGGGCACGCGCGTCTGCCGCAGCCATTTGTTGTAACGCTCGACCTCGTCGGCGTCGAGTTGGTGGGCGCGGGCAATATCGCGCAGCGACTGGTTGCCGCCTTCGTAAAACTCGACGATCCGCAGGGGCGGCGCCGGGTTGCGGCCTACGTAGTCTTCGTAGGCCAACTTGTGGGCCAGAAACTTGAGTACGTACCAATGCGTGTTTTCCGTAACGGGCATCTGGCGGGCGCCGAAGTGGCGTTTGTCCACGTACTTTTGGGCACCGCCCGCACCCGTGTTATAGGCCAGCAGGGCGTAGAGCCAGTTATCGAAATACTGGTTGTTTCGGTGCAGGTAGCGGGCCGCCCCGCGCGAGGCCGAGGCGATATTGATCCGCTCGTCCACCTGGGCATCAATGCGCAGCCCCACTTCGCGGGCGGCGGGTTCCTTAAACTGCCAAAAGCCTACGGCATTGGACGAAGAGACGGCGTCGGAGACCAGGCCACTTTCCTGCAAGACCAGGTACTTGAAGTCGTCGGGCAGTTGCTCTTCGGCGAAGATGCGTTCGATGATGGGAAAGTAAGCATCGGCCCGGTCCACCTTGCCCTGGAAGAACTTGGGGTGACGGCGCAGGGCATCGGCGTCGGTTTTGATGGTCTTGCGGGCCCCCGGACTCAGGTGAAGTTCCAGGTTGGCAAACGTAAGGCGGGCGGGCACTTCTACGGCGGGAAACTGGGCATGGGCCCTGACGAGCAAGCTCGTTAACATTAAACAAAAAACACCAGTACGAAACAAAAATAACATACGCGGGCAGTCGTGAGTCCGGAGGTGGGCAAACCTTGTGCAAATAACGGGGAAAAATCGGGTTACGCATCCCAACGGCCCGAAAAGTGTTTTTTGGGGGCTGAGGGGCTTGCGGCAAAAGCAGAAGCAGCGGGGTCGTGGTCCAACTTGTCGGGCACGGGGCCGTACAAACCACATATACCCTCGGAAATCGCCGCCCTTCAGGGTGCGCTTTTCGCATTTTTCTTACTCCTAAATTTTTTTTATTATGTCAACCCTGCAAGGCAAGCAAGTACTTATTCTGGCTACGGACGGCTTCGAAGAGTCCGAATTTACCCAACCCAAAGAAGCCCTGGAATCGGCTGGGGCCAAGGTACACGTGGTGGCCCCCGAAAGCGGCCAGATCAAGGCCTGGGCCAAAACC
>DAIMZG010000067.1:0-10017 GCA_036734065.1 Catalimonadaceae bacterium | reverse complement strand
CTTTGCGCTTAAATTCGGTGTGCAGGTCTTCGCCGAGGGCGACGCGCGCCCGGAGTTCTTTCAGATGCATGGCCGGTAGGGGCAAAAGGTGATAGGAAAGATAACGGCGAAAACGGGATCAGCGTGACCGGGTCGGTAATGGGGCAATCGGCACGTTCGGGCCGGAAGTACGATGGCGCATTATTAGAAACAAATACTTCATTTGCGATTTTTATTGATATTCAAGAATAATTGAAAACGGTTACATTTATTCATATTCCGGGCGATGGAGAAGTTGCGCGCGCATGATCGTTACCTTGTAAATTATTTTGTACATTTTTTATGTTCCCGAAAAAGTAAATGAGCTTTGAAAAGCGCGGCACGCACGCACGACAAGTTATCTCCACGCCGGGGATAAGCGACGAAGGCCAAATGTAGTTGCACCTCAGAGAGCTACCCCTATGCAACACTTGAAGGAGGAACTTTACGAACGCATCAGGTCGGAGGCCGCACTCTTCGATTTTCTGACGGAGCACACGTCGGCCGGTTACTGGGTGCAGGACCTTCAGCAGCCGGATCAGGTCTGGATGAGCCCCCGGTTCTGGGCCAGCCTGGGCTACGACCCGGCCGAAAAGGCCAATTTGCCAAGCCGCTGGCAGGGGTGTTTTCACGCCCAGGACGTCGCGGATTTTGAACAAATAATGGCCGCCGCCCCAACTCATCACGAACCGTTTGGGCACCACTGGCGGGCCTACCAACAGGACGGTAGCCCCCGTTGGCTGGAGAGCAAAAGCCTCCGCTTCGACGACGGCGCCGGGGGCGCAGGACGGCTGCTGACCGGATTTACGGAACAGACCGGGCAGCACGTACCCACCAGTGCCCAGCGCCGGACACAGCACCGCGAATCCTCCATCCTCGATCACCAGCGCACTTTTGTGGTGCGTACGGATTTGCAGGGCTGCTACACGTACGCCAACCGCCACTTCCGGGAAGTGTTCGGGTTTGGTGAAGCCGCTTTGCAGGCGCAAACCAAAATGGCCACGGTGCTCAGCGAAGACCACCAGAAATGCGCCGAGGCGGCACACCGCTGCCTGGCCACTCCGGGGCAGGGGGTGCGCGTATTGCTGCGAAAAACCCTGGGCGATGCCAGACAGATGCTGGCCGACTGGGAGTTTATGGCCATCGCCAACGAGGCGGGCCAGCCCGTCGAGATTCAGTGCGTAGGCATTGACGTCACCGAACAACTCGAAACCGAAGACGCCCTGCGCGCCAGCGAAGCGCAGTACCGCTTCATTGCCGAAAACACCTCGGACGGCATCATCGTCTTCGAGAACGAGCGGTGCGTGTACCTCTCGCCCGCCTACGAACGCCTGATGGGCTACACCCTGGCCGACAAGCAGCAGATGACCGCAGCCGAACTTGTGGACCAGGTGCACCCCGACGACCGTTCGTGGCTGATGCAGATGCGCCACGAAGCCATCCGCCAACGACTGCCTCGCCTGGGCTACGAATACCGCTTTCGGCACCGACGGGGGTACTACCTCTGGCGGGCCGATCAGGCCGAGATGATGTACCACGAAGACGGCCGGGTGGCCCAAGTCGTGATCCTGGCCCGGGACGTAACCGAACAAAAGCAAGCGGAAGAGATCTTGCGCACCAAGCAAGAAGAACTGCGGCTTTTCTTCAACAACTCGTCGTACGGGGCCTTTTTTATGATGTTCGACGAGCCGCTGGCCTGGCACGAAGCCACCGACCAGGCAGCGGCGCTCGAGCGGGCGTTCCGGCACCAGCGCATCACGCGCGTCAACGCGGCCATGTTGGCGCAACACGGCGCTCGTCAGTCGTCCGATCTGCTGGGAAAGACACCCCACGACCTGTTCGTACTCGATCTCGCCCAGGGTCGGCTCCACTGGCACGAACTGCTCGAAAACGGTCAGCTCCGGATCGAGTGGACCGTGCCCCGGCTGGATGGTCGGCGGGTGGTGCTGGCGTGCGATTTTGTAAGCCTCTACGACGCGCGGGGGTACATTACGGGGCACTTTGGCGTGCAGCAGGACATCACCGAGGGCCGCTACGCCGAAGACCAGTTGCGCAGCGTGCGCGACATGCTCGAAACCACCGGGCGCGTGGCCCGCGTGGGCGGGTGGGAATATGACCTGCGCACAGGACAGGTGATCTGGACGGCGATTACGCGCGAAATTCACGGCATTGTCGGCGCGCAAATGCCCACCTTCGAGCAGATGCTAGACTTCTACGAAGCGGGCACCAGCCGGGAAGCCCTGCGCACGGCCATTGTGCAGGCCATCGAAGACGGCACGCCCTACGACCTGGAATTGCTGCTGCGGCGCGACGACGGTCTCCCCACCTGGATACGTGCCCTGGGGCAGGCCGAGTTTGAGGGCAATACCTGCGTGCGCCTCTACGGCACCGTGCAGGACATTGACCAGCAAAAGCGCAGCGAAATTGCCCTGCGCGAGGCGCAGGCACAGCGCGAAAGCCTCATCTCCAACATACCGGGCATCACCTACCGCTGCGCCTACGATGCCCAGTTTACCATGTCTTTCATCAGCGAGGAAGTCACCCGCCTGACGGGCTATCCGGCCAGCGACTTTATCGGGAACGCCGTCCATGCTTTTGCCGATATCATTGTGCGCGAAGACCTGCTGCGCAACGATTCCATCATCGCAGAGGCCTTGGCGGAAAATCGGCACTTCGAGGTGCGCTACCGCATTTGCTGCGCCGATGGCAGTACGGTCTGGGTGTCCGAAAAAGGGCGGGGGGTGCTGGACGCTGACGGCCAGTTGTGCTACCTCGAAGGGGTTATCATTGACATTACGGCCCAGCAGGAAGCCGAAACGGCCCTCAAGCAAGTCAACAAGGCTTTGCAGCGCAAAGAAAAGATGCTGCAAGCCATTGCCATTGCGACCGACGCCCTTTTGTCGAACCCCGACGTGATGGACGCCGTCTCCGAGTCGCTGGGCTTGCTGGGACGCGCTACGGACGTAGATCGGGTGTACATCTTTGAAAACGGCACCGACGCCGACGGGCAGCCCGTTACCTCGCAACGGGCCGAATGGAGCAAAGAAGGCGTAAGCACCCAGCGCAACAACCCGGAACTGCAAAACCTGCCCTTGCCGCTCTTCGGCGAGGCGCTCGATTGCATGTTGGGGGGCAATCCGTTCTACGCACTGGTGGCCGAACTGGGCGGCCGCAGCGACTACCAGGACATGCTGGCTGCCCAGGACATTGAGTCCATTCTGGTGATCCCCATTCATTACCAAGAACAGTTCTGGGGCTTTGTCGGCTTCGACGACTGCCACTACCAGCGCCAGTGGTCGGAGGCCGAGATTTCGCTGCTCACCAGTTTTGCCAACAGCATCGCCAATGGGCTGGCCTGCAAACAATTGGAAGATCATTTGGTGAAAACCAAAGAGCTGGCCGAGTCGGCCAATGTGGCCAAGTCCGAATTTCTGGCTAATATGAGTCACGAAATACGCACCCCACTCAACAGCGTCATCGGCTTCTCGGAGCTACTGATGCAAACCCAACTGGACCCTACGCAGCACCAATACATGCGCTCGGTTCATCAATCTGCTAACCTACTGCTCGACCTGATCAACGATATTCTAGATTTTTCTAAAATAGAAGCAGGCAAATTGGAACTTTCAATCGAGAAAACCGACCTCTGGGAGTTGGTAGCGCAGGTGGGCGATTTGGTCAAATTCAAGGCCCACGAAAAATCGCTGGAACTGCTGCTCAATCTGTCGCCCCAACTGCCCCGCTATGCCTGGCTAGATCCGGTGCGGCTGCAGCAGGTGCTGGCCAACCTGCTGAGCAATGCGGTCAAGTTCACCCACGAAGGCGAGATCGAGATTGCCGTGGCACCGCTGGACAGTCCGCCCGACGACGACCGAATGCACCTGCAATTTTCGGTGCGCGACACGGGCATCGGCATTGCCGCGGAAAAGCAGCAAAAGATATTCGATGCCTTTTCGCAAGAAGATGCCTCTACCACGCGGCGCTACGGCGGCACGGGGCTGGGCCTGACGATCTCGAACAAACTGCTCGCCCTAATGGGCACCCAATTGGTCTTGACAAGCGAAGCGGGCAAGGGTAGCCAATTTTCCTTCGTCCTGACCGTGCCCACCGAAAACATCGCCGACGACGAGTGGACTGATCTGGAGGACTGGCAACGGTTGCTCGTGGTGGAGGACAACGCCAACAACGGCCGTATTTTGCAGGAGATGCTCGCTTCGAAGGGCATTCGGGCCGACGTGGTGTCCAACGGCATTATGGCCCTCGAATACCTCAATCGGCAAAATCCCACCTACGACGCCCTGATCCTCGACTACCACATACCCTACATGAATGGATTGGAGGTGGCCCAGCACATCCGCACCAAATTGCGCCGCGAACTGACCCGCATCCCGATCCTGCTGTTGCACAGCGACGCTGCCGACGCCCGCATCAATGCCGCCTGTCGCCAGTGGGACATCCAAGTGCAACTCAGCAAACCCGTCACGATTCGGCAACTCTTTGGCGGGCTGCAACGGCTGCAAACCCGCACTGCGGCGCAGGTATCCCCCGCGCCCGCCTTTGTCCCCACGCTCGCCGAGCATTCGATACTGATTGCCGACGACAATCCGCTCAATATGCTGCTGGCCGAATCTATGCTGACCCGGCTGATGCCCCGCGTAAAAATAATTACGGCCGAAAATGGACAAGAGGCCGTCGCGCAGTTCTTCGCACATCGGCCCAGCCTGGTGCTGATGGACGTGCAAATGCCCGAACTGAGTGGCTACGAAGCCAGCCGGGCCATTCGTGCGCGCGAAACCGACGGCCGGACGCCCATCGTGGCCCTCACGGCGGGCACCGTATCGGGCGAGCGCGAACGCTGCCTGGAAGCGGGCATGGACGATTACCTGAGCAAACCCGTGCTGCTGGATCGGCTGCGCACACTGCTGGATCGGTGGATGGTTCCCGAAGCGCCCGCGCTGGACACGCCCGCGACGACAGAAGGAATGTTGGATGCGGAAAGCCACCCGCACTTCGCGCGGGAGACGTTGCTGGCGCGGTTCGAAGGACAAGTAGATACGCTCGAAGGGCTGCTGGAAGTGGTGCGGGCACGCACCCTGCCGCAAATGGTGGAGGGCCTGCAGGCCGCCCTGCAGCAGCCCACGCCCGCCGCCAAGCTGCGTTCGCTGGGGCACCACATCAAAGGCTCGGCTCAGGGCGTATGCCTGGCGCAATTGGCCTACCTGGCGCGCCAGCTCGAAGAGATTGATTTGCCGAGCGACCACCCGACGGCCCGCCATTGGCTGGAAGCCCTGCTGGACGAAGCCCGCCTGTTGCAGGACTTATTGGCCGATACCCACGTCTGAGGCGGTGGCCTCGGCCTGGTAGCGCCGCACGCTCAGCGAAGACATGTCGGCTTCCACCACAATCACGGGCTCGCCGCGGTCAATGTAGTCGCCCAGCGAACTGCCCTCGTAGAGCGTGTCGCCGATGAGTACCTTGCCGCTAGGCCGCAGCACCGTGTAGGCCGTACCTACCTGGCCCACCATCGAGCGGGTTGGCAGAAACGAAGAATAGCCCTGCTCGCGGCCCATGGTGGTCTGGAGCGTCATGCGCTTGAAACGCTTGCTCTCGGTGAGGCGTAGCCCCCCAAAGAGCACCAGCCCGATGAAGCCAAACAGGCCGATGGCCACCGACAAGGTCGCTTCGAAGAGGGAGGCAGCCGGTACGAAGCGAAAGTCGAACAGTTCATTGTCGAGCATCATCAGCAGCAGGCCACCCAGCGTGAAGGCCAGCCCGGCAATGCCCGCCACCCCGAAGCCGGGAAAAACGAATACCTCGGCGGCGATCAGGCCGATGCCTACAAAAACGAGCAACACTTCCCAGTTGGCTGCCAGCCCGTTGAGGTAGTAGGGAATGAAGTAGAGAATGGCCGCCGTCACCGAGATAATCAGCGGAAAGCCCACGCCCGGCGTTTGCAGTTCGAAGTAGAGGCCGCCCAGAATGAGCAGGATCAGGATGCCACTCACGAACGGATTGAGCACCAGGGCGATGATGCGCTCGGTGACGCTGAGTTCGTAGCGGATCAGGTCGTAGTCGGTGATGCCGTTGCGTTCGAGCACGCCCTCCAAGGTGGCTACGCGGGCCTCGCAAAAGCCGTATTTGATGGCCTCGGCGGTGGTGAAGGTGATCACCTCGCCTGCGGGTGAAATGCCCTCAATTTCAATGTCCTGATCCACCATAGCCTCGGCGATGCGCGGGTCGCGCCCGTTGGCTTCGGCCGTCGAGCGCATCATCGAGCGGAAGTACGACTGATACTTGTCGGGAGCGGCTTCGCCCGTGCCGCCCTGCACCACCGTGGCCGCGCCAATGTTGGCCCCGCCCGTCATGTAGATGCTGTCGCAGGCGATGGAGATGAGGGCCCCCGCCGAGGCGGCGTTCTTGTTGATGTGCACCCAAACGGGCCGGGGGTATTCTAGCAGCATCGTCCGGATTTTGTCGGCATCGTTGACGGCCCCGCCGTACGTGTCCAAATCCACCAGGACGTAGTCGGCGCGCTGACGGGTGGCTTCTTCCAGCCCCAGCTCTACGTAGCGGCTCGTGCGCGGGTCTATTTCGGCCCGAATGCTCAGGACAAACACCCGGGTACGGGCGGTGTCGTCGGCTCGCGCCGAATTTTCGGTACGGGTGGTGTCGGCGTAGGCCACCGAGCAAAGGCTGGCAAGCAGCAGCGCAAATGTACGCGCTCGTAAACGACTAAATTTTTTCATAATCAGACAATATGCCGCGCAGTAGCGCGATGTAGTAGCAAGGAGCGCGCATAAAAGTTCATAAAAAAGCGTTTGCGGCGCGCTGCCCTTGATTTGGTGAGGTTTTATCCCGTATATCGAACCCCAAATCGGAGCAACAGTTCGAAGGCTCCGCCACGCATCACGATTTCCTTATGAATGTACGTTTTTTTAGTCTGACCTTGTTGTTCTTTTCGTGGTCGCTCGCTGCCGAAGCCCGGTGGTCGGCCGCCCCTCAAGATTCGGTGGGGCTGCGCAAACGCCAGGGTAAAACGTTTATTCTGCACCGCGTAGCGCCTTCCGAAACCCTCTTTTCCATTGCCCGCCGCTACGGCGCGGTGCTGTCTGAGGTGCAGGCGGCCAACCCGCGCTCGGCGCAGGTGCTCAGCGTTGGCGACACGCTCGAAATTCCCTTTACGGCGTCTGCGTCCGCGCCGGTGCGCGCCACCACGGACGGCGCCACCCACACCGTAGCTCCCGGCGAAACCCTCTACGCCATCTCGCGGCAATACGGCATTTCGATTGACCAGCTCAAAAAACTCAACCAACTTACCGACTACAACCTGAGCGTGGGCCAAACCCTGCGCCTCCGCGAGGCGATGCCTTCGGTTCGCCAAGAGGCCGACAAGGTAGCCACCGCGGCTCCCGTAGTGACGGCTCCTGCCAGCCCGGCCCCGTCGCGCCCCGGCACGCACATTGTCGCGCCGGGCGAAACGCTCTTTGCCATCGCCACCCGCTACGAGGTGCAAATCCAGGACTTGCAGGGCTGGAATCAACTATCGGGCAACCAGATTGTGCCGGGACAGCAATTGCTGGTGACGGCCGCCGGTGCCCGGGCCGACGCGCAGGCAAACCCGGCCCCGGTTATTACCCCCGGGGCCGATACGCTGCCCGTGCCATCGTCCGATCCGGCGCCCGTAGCCGGCGTGGCGGGGCGGCCCGCCCCGGAAGCCAGCCCGGAAAAAGCGCCCGGCCAAGATGTCAACGTTCAGTACACGGGCTCGTCGAAAGTCAACCTGACCAGCTACGATCGGGTAGTCGAGAACGGACTGGCGGCGGTCATCGAGGGCGTATCGGCTTCCAACAAGTACATCGCCCTGCACAAGACAGCGCCCGTCGGCACGATCCTGCAAATTCGCAACGACATGAACGACGCCAGCGTGTTTGTAAAGGTGATCGGCCGCCTGCCCGACACGGGCAACAACGACAAAGTGGTGGTGCGCATCTCCGAAAAAGCCTTTCAGCGCCTCCGTCCGGTGGACAAGCGCTTCCCGGTCGAAATATCCTACATCCCGTAGTCCGGGACTTCAGAACGCGGGCCGATTTGGCTGCGTTAGGAGGGGCGCATGGCCGTTGATCCTTCCCCCGTCGTGACCGTTCCGCTGAACCGTCTTTTCCGGACGGGCTGGGTGCCTATGCGTATATCGCCGCTGGCCGATACATCGGCGGCCGTGATCCGCCAAATGTCGGCCCGACAGGCTGCGCGCGCCCCTCGGCTGTTTGCCGATGCGGTCGAGCCCGTTCCGCAGCAGGTACGACGGCTCTACGCCGCGCCCTTTCGGCCCCGGGTGGGCTACGTGGGCAAGCACCACCCGTTGCCGCCCGCGGGGAGCACTGTCTTGTGGCTGGCCAGCCGTCCGCCGCACTGGTCGGCTTTGGTGGTTGAGGCGCCGCCCGTGGCCATGCCCGGTGTGACGGCCCGCGCCATTACGCTTTGGGAAGCCGACGGGCAGCCCGTGGGCCTCCGCCCCGAGGCGGCCGACTTCTTGCAGGCACACTACCGTTTTGCCGAACGCCACCAGCAACACATAAGTCAGCTTGCGCAGCACCTGGATCAGCTCTTCGATTTTGAAGCCCTGGCCAATATCCGGGTAGGGTCGGTGCTGGCGAACGACCTGCGTATGCTGGCCGCCTGGGCCACGCGGCCCGAATGCCAAATGCTTTATCAGGCACTGCAAAATCCGGCGTCAACGGTATGGCGGACGGTGCGGGCGGTGGGCGAAGCGTTGCGTACGGCGCAGCGGAGTTTCGCCCGTCATCCGCCCTCGGATGCCGAAAGCCACGCGTTGCTAACCGACTATTTTGCGGTGGCCGAAGCCGCGTACGCACACCTGGCGGATTCGCTGGAGCAGCCTGACTACGCCCAGCCTCCGCGCGACATTACGCCCCGCGACGTGGTGGCCTACGCCTACGCGGCCCTGTACGCGCCGTCGCACGTGCCGGCCTACGCCCAGGCCCTGGCCCGGCAGCAGTGGCCCGCCTTGCCGCTTTTTGACGACTTCTGGGCTTGGGCCGAGGTAGGCCACGCCCTCTGCGAACTGCACCTGCACGGGCCCCGGACGCCGGGCGGAGCCATCGCGCCGGGCGCTACGCACTACTGGCTGGGGCGTGCGCCCGAGGCGTGGCACGGCGTTCCCCGGCCGCAGGACGCTCCCGAAGCGCATCAGCAGTACGTCCGTTGCCAGCACATCGGCCAGCACACCCGGCGCTTGCTGCGGCGGCTGATGGGCTGAAGACAGGGCATAAAGGGCATAAAAAAAGCCATCGGTCAGCAACCGATGGCTTTTTGGTATGAAACAAACTTCGCTTTATCGTATGATCTTCATCTCTACCCGGCGGTTGCGCTGGCGACCTTCGGCCGTGGTGTTGGTATCTACCGGACGGCTGGCGCCGTAGCCCTCGGTCAGGATGCGCGGGGCGCTCACGCCCCGGCTGCTGAGGTATTGCTTGACGGCCTGTGCCCGATCCTGGCTCAACTTGAGGTTGGCTTCTTCGGAGCCCACGTTGTCCGTGTGTCCGTCGAGGCGCAGGCGGTAGGCCGACTGCTTGCGCAACAGGTTGGCCAACTCGATCAGCACGCCCTTCGACTCGTCGCGGATAACGGCCTTGCCCGTCTCAAACTCCAGGTTCTCGAAGGCGTCGCGGACGATGTCGGCCTCTTCGGCCGTCAGCTCGACGAGCTCTTCGGTGGCGGGCGGCGCGGGTACCAGCGGGCAGCCCTTGTTTTCGGGCGTGCCGTACACGAAGGGGCAATCGTCCTGGTGGTCGGGCACGCCGTCGAAATCGGCGTCGGGGCAGCCGTCGAATTTGGCCACGCCGCGTTTGGTGGGGCAGGCGTCGAGGTGGTCGTCAATGCCGTCACCGTCCGAGTCGGGGCAGCCCGAAGTCTTGCCCTTGGCGGCCACGGTGGGGCAGCCGTCGAGGTGGTCAGGCACGCCGTCGCCGTCCGAATCGG
>DAIMZG010000066.1:0-10057 GCA_036734065.1 Catalimonadaceae bacterium | reverse complement strand
ACCTGATGGGCCTTTCGATGGGGGGCTTCGGTACGTTCGATCTGCTGGCCCGGCGTCCCACTACGTTTGCGGCGGCGGTGGCCATTTGCGGCGGTGGCAACACCGAGCTGGCCGTACGCTACGCCCCGCACACTGCCCTTTGGATTACGCACGGCGCACAAGACGACGTGGTGCCCGTGAAGTATTCCCGCCAGATGTACGGTGCCCTGCAAAAGCTGCGTGCCGACGTGCGCTACACCGAGTTTCCCGATGCCAACCACAATGCCTGGGATCCTACCTTCGCCCTGCCCGACTTGCTGCCGTGGTTGTTTGCCCAAAAGAAAAAATGAGCTACTGGCCCATCCTCTGCTGGCTGTGCTTATGTGCGTGTGCGGCGCCGTCGGCTCGTCCCACCGACCCGGCCCCTCTGCGCGTGGTGAGCTACAACCTGCGCTTCGACAATCCCGACGATGGCCCTAATCGCTGGTCGGCACGCCGGGCGCAGGTGGCGGGGCTGCTGGAGTATCACGCGGCCGACCTGATCGGGACGCAGGAGGCCTTGCACCACCAACTGACGGAGCTAGAGGGCCTGCTCGACGGCTTTGGCTGGCTAGGGGTGGGGCGCGACGACGGCCAGCAGGCCGGGGAGCATTCGGCCATCTTTTTTCGCCGATCGCGCCTCGAAGTGCTTGAAGAGGGAACCTTCTGGCTTTCGCCTACGCCCGAAAGCCCTTCGCTGGGCTGGGATGCCGCCATCGTGCGCGTGTGCACGTGGGCGCAGTTGCGCGACCGGGCCACGGGCCAAACGTTCTATCATTTCAATGCTCACTTTGACCACGTCGGCCAGCAAGCCCGTACCGAAAGCGCCCGCCTGATCCGGACCCGCGTACAGCAAATAGCTGGCACGCAGCCCGTGCTGATCACGGGCGACTGGAATGCCGAGCCGGGAGCGGAACCTTACCGCACGATGGTGGCCGACAGCGTCTTTCGCGACGCCTACCACCACGCCAACGCGGGGCATTACGGTGCCGAAGGTACTTTCAACGCTTTTCGGTTCGACCAACCACCCAGCCGTCGCATTGATTATGTATTTGTAAGTCATCATTGGAAAGTGAGGAGCCACGCGATTCTGACCGATTCTTACGACCAAAAATATCCATCTGACCATTTGCCCGTGGTGGCCGAAGTAGTGCTTGCGCTTCCCTGATAGAGAGCAAGTGCGGGCGACGGGTGTGTACGTGGGGCGACGAGCGGGCACACCCGGAAAATGGGTGCAGCGGAGCCAAACTGAGCTGACAGTAGGGTGATCCTTTTCGGAATAGTTTTCACAACGTGGTAAAGATGTTTACATTGAAGGCACCCTACGCCACCATGTTTGACCATGTTCACCCTCTTATTGCTCTTGCTCTTGACCGGGCCAGACGAACCTATCACGGCGTCTGACCGGATAGATCAGCAAACTTTTCCGCTCAATAGTCTGGTCTATTTTGAAGACACCAGTGCCGCGATGACCTTTCAGGAGGTACGTGATCGCCTCGACCTGTTTGGGCACAATCCGGCTTATACTATCCAACAATATCGGCCTTCTTCGGCTTATTGGATACGCTTTCCGCTGCGCCTACCCGCCGACTCGGAAAAACAGTGGCTGCTGGAGTTTTATGACCAGACCATTGACGACCTGCGGGCCTACGTGCCCGACCAGCAGGGCGGCTATGCCGAGCAGCGCCTCGGCGATGGGCAGCCCTTTGGGCAGCGCCGGCTGGCCCATAAAAACTTCGAGTTGCTGGCTCGCCCGGCTGCCGACACGGTGCAGACCTACTACTTCCGGGTGCAGTCGCGCCAGCGGGCCGATGTCCGGGTGGTGCTGCGTTCGTTCGACCGATTCGTCTATTACGCGCTCAACGAATACTTCCTCTTCGGCATTTTCTACGGCATGATCGTCATCATCAGCCTCTACAACGTGCTCATGTTTTTGGCCATTCGGAAGCGTCAATACCTCACCTACGTGTGTTATGTGCTCAGTGTGGGCCTTTATGCCGCCAGCGTGGACGGGCTAGGGTTTCAGTACCTGTGGCCGCAACGCCCGCACTGGAACCTCTACGCCCCGGGCGTGGCGCTGTTTCTGGTGATTTTCTGGTCACTGGTTTTTGCGCGTCAGTTTCTTCACACCCGCATCCGCGCCCCGCAACTTAATGCCTGGCTGGGCTGGGCCATTGGGCTGCGGACGCTGGTTTTTATAGGGATGTTCTTTTTCTATCCCGACGGATTTTATTACCGGGCGGTAGAAATTGTGCCGCTTTCGCTCATATTTTTGGTGGGCATCCGTGTGTGGGTGCGCGGCTACCGCCCGGCGCGATTTTTTGTGGTAGCTTATGGGCTGCTATTTGTTAGTTTCTTTATCAAAGCCCTGGTGACCAGCGGTGTGGTGCCCTTCGGAATCGTGGCCCACTACAGCTTGCACTTTGGATTTATCCTCGAAATGCTGCTCCTCTCGTTTGCCCTTGGCGATCAGGTGCGCATCTTGCGGCATACCAAAACCCAGGCGCAGCGCCGCGTCATTTACCAACAGGCTGTTAATGCCCAGCTTAAAGACCAAGTAAATCGCGAACTGGAAGAAAAAATCAGCCAACGCACCCAGGCGCTCGACCAGAAAAATGCACAGTTGGCCGAAGTGATTGACCTTTTGAATCGTCAGACCCACGAAATCAACCAGATCAACTCGGTATTAGACCTGGAAAACTGGAAGTTGAAAAACAACCTGAAAGCCACACTTAAAAATCGGCTTGAGCACCGCGTACTGCCCTATGCCGATGTGCAAAAAATATTTCCCGACACCCTGGCCTGTTACCGCTATTTGGCGGAGATCAAGGAAAAAAATGGCTTTCGGTGTCGCAAGTGCGGCAACGAAAAGCATGGGCCGGGGGCACAAAAGTTTGCCCGACGCTGCACGCGCTGCGGCTACCACGAGTCGGTAACGGCCAACACGCTCTTTCACGGGCTCAAGTTCCCCATCGAGAAAGCGTTCTACCTAGCCTACTTGGCCGTACACCGACACGATCATATCCGGCTCGACACCCTGGCCGAGATGCTAGACCTACACCGCAACACGGTGTGGGCCTTTCAGCAGCGTTTGCGCAAACATTTGCGGGCGGCTTTGCCCACGCGGGCTACCCAGCAGGCCCCTTTGCTCGACTTTGAGGAGGCCATCCGGTTGAACCAACACACGGCCTGCGCCCCGGCTGCCAAAGCAGGTGCCGTGCGTGACTAAGTTGTTTGATGTGTCCTATTGTTTGCAACGGTACGCTACATCGAGCTAGCAGCATTAATGAGTGTATATGATGATAAATAGTTGTATTGTAATCTAGGGCGTATTTCAAGAACAAGATGACTACTTTTTATTTTAGTATTTAATTATTTAGCGTTAAAATATAATAATATTGAATATTTTAGATTCTTGTTTACATCTCATTTATTTTAAGAATAAAAAATAAATGACATATTACATATGCAGTTAATTTGTTTTATTTAATTATTAGTTATAAAAATTTATTTAAATGTTAATTCACAATTTTTATAGCATATTTAGAAACTGCACCGATCGTAGAGGATTCCGCATTCACATTACCAGCATTTTTCGGACACAAAGCAGAGAAATAGGCGGTGTGCTAAGGAATACGAATACGAGATAAACCTCAAAATGCTCCCTTGACTCGGGGTACTTACAGCCCACAGCCTCCCCCGACGACCAACAGACTTGCCGAAAATCCTTATCGAAAATGATGCGTATCGCACTTAGTCAGCATCGTGCCTTGGCAACTGGATACCTCCGAATATTCGCTCGTGCGACCTTCGGATGTCGGTTTGGCTTTACGCCCACACGGGTATGCGCCCTGGCGGTGCGGGCTTGGATACTGGTGCTGGTTTTCCTGATGGGTTGCTCCGCCGGATGGGGAGCGGACAACGGAGGCCCCAGTTTTGCGCTGGAACGGTACACGCTCAAAGACGGATTTTCGAGCAATCACGTGCGGCGCTTACTCCTGGATAGCCGGGGCTTTCTGTGGGTAGGGACTGCGGACGGGCTAACTCGCTTTGACGGCCATCATGCCCGGGTGTACTCGTATCGTCCGTCCGACCAATTTCCCTTGCCGGGAAACTTTATCATGGCCCTTGCCGAAGATGGTCAAGGGAATATCCTGGTGGGTACCACCAACGGGCTTGACCGTTTGCAGGTGTCGCTTGGCAAGTTCGAGAAGATCCTGGTGTCTGAGGCCGCAGATCAGCAAGCGGCACCGACAGTAAACGCCCTCCACGTGGATGCCGAGGGCACCATCTGGGCGGGGGTAGCTGGTCAGGGGTTGGTGCAGGTGGATGCAGCGGGTAAGATGCGCAACCGCTACGCCCACGATGCCGACGATCCTCACAGCTTGGCACAAAATCATATTTTGTGCATCAAGCCCTCGCCGGACGGTCGGTTGCTGCTGGGCTTGGGTGGCCGAGGGCTCTCCATTTTTGACCGCCAGACGGGAAAGTTTGAGAACCACCGATTCGGTAGCACGTCCGACGACACCACTTTCAGGGCCAATGTGATCCGGGATATCCTCGTGGACGCGCAGGGCCATCTCTGGCTGGCTTCCTACCGTGGGCTGCATCGCTTCGAACCCCAAATGCGCACGCGGGAATATTTTACAGCCGAATCTACGGCCGGGGGTCTGACGGAAAACTCTCTCCACAGGCTCATCGCTTGTCCGGGAGGCGGTTTTCTGCTGGCCACTTATGGGGGCGGGCTTGTTCACCTCAACCCAGTGCAGCGTGCGTTTACGAAGCTGCGGAATGCGTTGCGGGAACCCCTGCGTGCCGACGCTTTTTTTGATCTTTGCGTCTGGAACAACCTGGTCTGGGCGGCTTCCTCCACGCTCGGATTACTGAAACTAACGTTCGCGCCTGCGTACGTCAAGCCGATCTCGGCTTCCTCGCTGGGATTGCCCGAAGAGGTTGCGGAGATCACCGCGTTCGCTTCCGGGCAAGAAGGCCATCTCTGGGTGGCCCGTGAGGGTCTTGGGCTGTTCCGATACTCCCTCCGGCAAGGGAATTTTGCACCCAAAGAGGCGTCTGACGACCACTTCGGCAAAGCACTTGCCAAGGTACACATCACTCACCTGCGATTTGACCTTCGGGGTACGTTGTGGATGGCCACCCGTCGCCAGGGGCTCTTCAGCCTAGACACGGCCTCGGGCGCGGTGCGGCATTTTGACTTCGGAACCAGCGATCAGCACCTGCCTCACATGGCTGTCAACGCCCTGGCCGTGGATCAGGTAGGAGACGTCTGGATCGGGACTGCCTATGGCCTCAGTCGCTGGGAGACTGCGGCGCAGCGGATGCACACCTACTTCGTCCGCAAGACGGAGACCTTTGTTCCCCAAAGTTCGATTATCAGTGCCGTCCACGCCGATGAGGCCGGGCAGGTTTTCATTCTTACCGAAAAAGAGTTGCTGGTGTACAGGAACGGTGCCTTCGAAGCGGTCAATCCTCCGGACGCTAAAGGCCACGTGTGGGAGGCATTGTCAATGGCCGCGGGTGGGGCGCATACGCACTGGGTCGGGACGCGCACGGGCCTGCTCAGGATGGTGCTTCGCCCCGGTGGTCGGCCCCAGTTCACTACTTTTTGGCATGTGCCCAACCTGGCCAGACTGGTGGTCAACGGCGTGGCGATGGGCGAGCACGGTTTTTTGTGGTTATCTACGCAACTGGGGCTGTTCTCTTTCGAGCCCGAGACGGAAACGCTCCGTTACCACCCCGTCGGCTTACCGGGCGAATCGCCGGGCATATCTCGTATTTCTCCCTACCTGGCGGGCATTGGCCACCTTTTCCACAGCGCTCACGGGTGGATGGCCTTCGATCCGGAAGGGGCTTTATCCTCCGAGCACTTGCTGCCCGCTTTGATAGATGAGGTGCAAATACAAACCCCGCACGGAGGGGATCGGCCGTGGGCACAGGAACCAGAAGCGCCTACGCTTCGGCTACCCTACGGCCAACACGTCTTGGCCTTCCAATTTGTGGCCAGCAATCACGTGACGCCCGGGGAAATAACCTTCCAGTACCGTTTACCAGGTTTGTCGCCGACGTGGACCGACCTGGGGCAACAGCCTCGGCTCGCCCTCGTTGGCCTGTCTCCCGGCCGCTACGAACTCCAGATGCGAGCCTTTTCCCTCGGAAGCACCCCCTCGGGTGTCAGCCATTTTCCTTTTCAGATCGAGGCGCCAATTTGGCAAAGGTGGTGGTTTATCTTATTGGCGATCCTGGCTTTCATGGCCACACTCTGGGTTGTCTACAAGTATGACCTCCAACGAAAACTCGAGCTGGAAAGACTGCGCAGCGGCATCGCCCGCGACCTCCACGACGAGGTCGGCACTACACTCACCAAAATTTCTCTTTTTGCCGAGTTGGGCCTTGCGTACAAAGACACGCCGCAAGGATACGGATACGTGCACAAAATATCGGAGCTGGGACGCAGTGCCGTCGAAGCATTAGGGACGATTGTCTGGGCAACTGATACCCGCAACGATACCATGGGAAACCTCTTTAATCGGATTCAGGAGCAGGCCCTTGACTTGCTGGCGGCCCGCGAGATTGTTCTGGCGTTCGACCAGGACAACATTCCTGACCAATTGTCTGTGGCGGCCCACGTGCGGCAGCATCTTTACCTGATTTGTAAGGAGGCCATCCACAATGTGGCCAAACACTCCGGCGGGAACCGACTTTCCGTTCACTTTCGCAAAGCAGGCAAGGTGCTCTCCCTAACCATTGCTGATAACGGCGAAGTTCTTCCCGAAATGCTGATTAATCACCAGGGCAACGGACTCGCCAACATCCGAGCCCGGGTGGCCGCCCTGGGGGGAAAAGTGCACTTTGGCACTGCGGAGGGATTTTGTATTGCCATTACGGATATTAACCTCAGCCATGCAAAAGCTAACATTGACCCTGGTAGAAGATGACGTGGATATCCGCACGGTGCTGGCGACCTACCTCAAGTCCTGCCAAGAGTTTGGGCAGGTAGCAGCAGTAGAATCGGTGGAGCAGCTTGAACGTGCCGTGGCCGGAGGGCTTGTGCCGGACGTGGCCCTGATGGACATTCAGCTTCCCGGAAAGTCGGGCATCGAGGGGATCCGGCTGCTCAAGTCGCGCTTCGAAAAAACGGACATCATCATGCTGACCGTTTTTAACGATGAGCACCGCATATTCGACTCGCTGTGCGCGGGCGCTACGGGCTATTTGCTGAAAAGTACACCCCTGGCCGAGATACGACAGGGGATTTTGACCCTTAACCACGGCGGAGCACCCATGTCCCCGCAGATCGCCCGCAAAGTGATTCACTTTTTCAACCAGTACCCCGCCCGCTGGGGTTCGCAGGCCTTGCTTACGGATCGCGAACGCCAAATTGTGGATGGCCTGGTACAGGGCCTCAGCTACAAACTCATTGCCGAAGCGCAGTGTATTTCGATCAACACCGTCAGGTTTCACATCAAAAGCATCTATAGCAAGTTGCAAGTCAACAGCAAAGGCGAGGTAATTGCCAAGGTGCTCAAAGGACGTGTATAGGACTCAGGGCCCAAGTACGGTTGGTCAGTAAAAACTACATCTTTATGTAGTTGAGTTTGCCGATCGGATAGCCGAATTTAGAGGGGTTTTTAATGGGTTTCAAACTTTGACTTTGAGGCTGCTCATTACTTCTCTCACCTTAAAACATTCAGCTACGTGAACGCTATTTTCCAAAAAAATTTGAACCTGATGTGCTGGGTTGTCTTAGCACTGGTGTGGAATGCTTGCCGGGAAGAAGTAGACCCTGAGTTCCGACCGAGGGAAACGAACCTGCTTACGGGAATAACCTGGCAATTGAGATCGTCCACGGCGGAGGTCATCCATTATCAACTAGAAGGACAGAATATCAGGGACACCCTTCTAATCATCCGACGAACTTACGAAGGCAACCTTAACAATTCTGCGCCGCCGCGCCTAACGCGTACTTTCATAGACTTCGCCGACGGCCAGCAGACCGACGTGACGAATGACTCGGTGATCTTTAATAATCGCTTCGATGAAAGTACGATCCAAGGCACACAGATGCGGTTCCGATGGTCATCCACCGACCGTTGTCGCCAAGCAGGGGAGTGGTCTTGGTCTTGGCTGCGATCTGCCCAAATGATCCTCAGGATCAACGCTCCCGGCTCCAACGGCGAAGTTTTCATGGCGCCGGAACATAATGTACGTGGTGATGCAGATTACGTAATTTCGCGTCTGGACGAGAACGCGCTTCAGCTTGGCATCCGGGAAGACGTAAGACTGGGCGACGGAAGGCTAATTACCATTTATGAGGAACTAGAATTCGTGGCCATTCTCATGGATCCGTGTCTGGAAGTCACCCAGATGAACCCTCTGTCTGGCCCGGCGGGCACCCTGGTAACCATGAGGGGCAACTTGGACCTCGCGAGCCGGGTATCGCAGGTCGAATTGATCGGCCCCGGCATCACCCTCGTAGCCGAAAACCTCCGCCAGGATGGCTCTTCATTTTCCTTCGATATCCCTCGCAATGCGCCACTAGGCCCATACATCATTCGGCTGCAGGTTCGGGCTTCGTACGACTTGGAAGCTCCGCAAACCTTTACGGTCACGCCCTGAGCAGAGGGCATCGCGCAAGAGCACCGCACGCTCTCGGCGGACAGCCACCTCTATTTTAGACTAGGAAAAACAGTACCGACGTGGGTTGGGCAGTCGCCCGACGCTCCGGGCATTCCACTGACCGAACACATTCTTCCGGCCGGAAAAGAAGTAGTGGTGGCTACCTCTGACCAGCGCGGCTGGCTTAGCGACGGCCAAATGGATTACGAACCCATGACTACAGCCGTATTGCCATACGACCCGTTTGCACAATAGCGCGGCAGCCAAAGTTTGGAAGGGGCAAAGCGTTGATCTTTCGCTGAGGCCGCTAACGTATTGGGTGTGCAGCGGTAGGCTATCCCCAAAAAAAGAAACCACCCCAAGCGGGGTGGCCTCTCCAGATGAAGGACTTACCAATCTTTGTTTTTTAGCGCTTATTGAGCTGTACGATGACATCGTTAGCGAACGTCTGCTGATAGCCTGAGCCGAAGCCGTACACAGACTGTAGGCGGCTTTTGCCTACGCCGAAATAAAGTATCTCTTCGTTGGTACCAGTCGTTACACGACGGCAAGGCAACGATGTTCCGCTAAAGAGAAAATTGCGGCTGAATGTCATTACAGCCCTAGCTGCGAGGTTTTTCCAGTGCAAATGCGAAGAATAGTAGTAACGATTGTAATTACGCGAACGGAATACCATGTCGCAATCGGTATCACAATTGGCAGTACTGTTTCGACAGAAGCGCGCTTCGTATAAAAATGTACAGCCATTCCACTGTACAGTTCCCGTGCTACGGAACCCAATACTAGTGGTATACACCCAATTACTACAGCTGGCTTGGAGAGCAGGCTCCTCAATCTCAGTTTTTATGATCGGGGCTTGTTGGGCAATTTCTGGCAAAGGAACGACGGAAAAGAGTTCATCCTGTGCGGCCTTGTCCACTGCGTTAAAGCTTTTGCCAAAGCGTCCTATACTCTCGGTGTGCATCATTTTTCGATAGTCGCGCAACGCGGTTACTTGCTGAACGTCTTCGTTGTTTTCTAAACGCCGGGAATTGTCTAGCTCAAT
This sequence comes from Catalimonadaceae bacterium, assembly GCA_036734065.1. Classification (GTDB taxonomy): domain Bacteria; phylum Bacteroidota; class Bacteroidia; order Cytophagales; family Flexibacteraceae; genus DAIMZG01. The sequence goes on along the minus strand of DAIMZG010000066.1, from coordinate 360 downwards.
GAGTTCCTCCATCTCCTCCGGCGAAAGCTCCACGTAGGCAGCATACATTTTCTCGATGGCCGCATCGTCCATCGGCGTAAAGAAATGACTGACCAAATACGACACTTTATCGGCGGAGCGCAGGGCTGTTGTCACTTCGTCGGCAGCCTTTTCTACGGGAGCCACTTTTTCATCCTGGCAGGCCGTAAGCCACAAACTCGCCACCACTAGCATACTGGCCACACGGGCCATCCAAACATAATTTTTCATAAAACAGTAGGGTTGAAAGAAAGAAATTGTGAAAATAAGGCTGTTAATACCCCGGGTTTTGCACCAGGGCGGGGTTGATGTCAATCTCGCGCTGCGGGATGGGCAGCAGCA
>DAIMZG010000065.1:0-10298 GCA_036734065.1 Catalimonadaceae bacterium | reverse complement strand
CATGTGCGAAATCACCCGGCGGGGTGGTTCGCCAAACGAAGTGGCGATCAGCGTCCCGACCACCGGACTGAGCAGCACCGGCGTGAGAAAAGCAATGCCCAACAGGCCGTAACGACGCCAGATGCCTACCAGTCGACGGTTGCGCCGTGTAAAGACCCGCGCTTTTTTGGGTCGGAACAATCCTTGAAGCCGGCGACGCAGCCCGTCTCCCAGCGAGGAAAAGAGCAGCACGCTCGTCATCATGCCCAGCACCGTAAAAATAACCGTTTCGGCTACACTCAGTCCGCCCGCAATGCCCATGCCCGGCCCCAGCACAAACTTGACCATACTGGTCAGAAACACGAGCACGTACGTTGAAAACGGCATAGGCTAGGATGGCTATTGGGTGAAACGCGCAGCAGGAGGGGAAACAAAATCTTATAATATCACAATATCGGGTAAAATACGCGTACGCGCAATCGGGCGCATACGCTGCGTCAGAAATCGTACCCAAACGTGAGGTAGAAGCGGGCATCGGAACGTTCAAAATCCTGCACGCCCCAGGCCACATCGAACTTGGCGTAATAGCCCAGTAGCATCGTCCGGATGCCCGCCCCGTAGCCCGTCAGGAACGGATTGCGGTAGTTGATGACCGTAATCTCGAAGCCCGTTTGCGGATCGGCAATGCGGGTATTGATGCTGTTGTCTTGCGTGAAGGGATTGCGGCCGCTCCAGGCCGTGCCCACGTCGGTGAAGGCCACCAGTTGCAGGTTGCGGAAGAAGTTGGACGAGATCGGGCCCCGGTAAAGCGCCCGTACGATGGGCAGTCGGAACTCGGCGTTCAGCAACAAGAAACTGTTGCCGAAGATGCTGTTGTAGCGAAAGCCCCGCAAATTGGTGGCGTACTGGTTGAAGAGCCAGTCGGTTTTGTTGACAGCACGCGCGGGTGTACCCGGCCCACCGATATTGAGCGGATCCTGGGGGTCGTCGTTACGGACTTCGGTGTTGGCAAAGAGCCAATTGTCCATGCCCCCGAGCAGGTAGTCTTTTTTGGCTGGTCCCACGAACGAGCCGTAGGCCAAGCGCGTGGCAAACACGATCTCCCGGAACAAGCGCTGATAGTGCCGCACGTCGGCCATGAGGTTGCCAAAGCTGGCCTCGGCGTTGCCCGCACCCCAATATTGGGTGTAGCCCACCTTGGCCCGCGTACCGGCCAGCATGTTGAGACCACTCGACTGGGTGTTGTCGAAGACGTATTCGATGCGGCCGCCGTAGTAGTTTTGTATTTCGACGGGACGGCGAACGCTGATCGGATCCAGGTCAGTGAACGTCGTCTGGGCCACCAACGGGCTCACGCTCAGGCGGGCAGCATTGGAAAACGGATACGATACCGTGGCCCAGAAGCGATTGAGGTTGTAGCGGTGAAAGATACTCTCGGTGATGGCCGTGTTCAGGAAGAGGCTCTCTTTCTCGAAGCGGGCACCAAAATCGAAGCGGTGGCGCAAAAACTGGTAATCCAGAAAGAAATTGCTGCTGCGCAAGTTGTTAAAGATCACCGCTCCGCCGAATATTTTGTGGTTTTCGAACAGGTCGGTCATGCCCACATCAAAGAGCAGTCCCAGGCCACGGGCCGGCAGCGGGTCGAAATAGATGGACGACGATACGTTGTCGGTCGTCAGGCTATTGCGGTACTTGAAGGGACCACGCACGATGGGCTCGCTCTTGGCAGCCAGTTCGTCGAGCAAGGCTTCGATATCGGGCGCTTCCGGCTCGATGGCGAAGCGCAACGAGTCAGTTTCGGCCTCCGTCACGGGCGGTGCCAGCCGTTCAGCCTTCTCGATCTCAAAAACATAATATTCGATATTAATCTCGTCGGTTTCGTAGTCAATCGAGTCGGGCAACAGTTGATTACCCATCGGAGCAACGTCCGCCGGCTCGGCAGACGGCGCGGGCAGTTGCCGCCGATCCCGGCCCAGCCGCTGGTCTTCGCGCACCCGCTGACGGAACGTACGGGGCGTTTGCAGGCTCTGGCTGATATCGAAACTGTCGAGCGTGTAGATGTGCGGCTGGCCTTCGTTGAGCATAAGGGCGGCCAACATCCCGCCGGGGGCAACGTCGTACTGACGCAGGCTTTGCTGGTAGTCGGTCAGTTGGCGCGGCGCGGCACCCGCCGAGTCGAGGCGGTAGAGGCTGCCAATACCGCTGGCATCGCTCACAAACAGCACGCCACCGCCGGGCAAAGGGCGGGGCAATGATTCGGTGTAGGGTGTACGGGTCAGTCGCTCCAGCACCGAATCCGTGCGGGCCGGGTCGTACACAAACAAGTCATAGTCGCTGCCTACCTCTTCGGGGCGTACGGCCGTTGTCGAGAGGGTATCGCCGGGGCGGTTAGAGCGAAACACCACGGTGGGGCGGGTGCCTTGCCCGGCCCGCAGCCGCGGTTCGAGGTCGTCGTAGAGGTCGCGCGTGATGGGTTGTAAACTGTTGCGACTGAGGTCATACCAATACAAATCGTTCTGACCCTGCCGACTACCGCTCAACACGGCCCAGCGGCCGTCGTCGCTAATGTCGAGCCCACTCACGCTGCTCAGGCCCACAATCTGCTGTCGGGTGGTTTTTTGTTTACCCGTCAGGCGGTCGCGCCGCAGCATGAGCGCGTTGCGCTGGGTGTAAACCGAAGCCAGGATGTCTTCGCCTTGCCACTCGACCAGGGGCAGGCGGGCGTCGAGGCGCTGCCGGAACACCACAAAGCCCTGCGACCACACCACACGCCGTTTGCTGCCGTCGCGGTCGCGCACGATCACGCGTACCCGTCCCCGGCGATTTTCGGCGTAGGCCAGCTTTTTCCCCGAAGGACTGTAGGCCAGGTCGCTGATCAGGGCACCCCGGCGGTTTTTGCGCAGGCGTGCATCCGATTCGGGCAAACGGTGGCTTTGCCGGGTGCTTTCGGCCATTCGGACGTAAAAGTTACCCCAGTCACGCACCACGCGGTCAAAAGGGACGCCCAAGGTGCTGGCCACGCTGGTTTCCTCGTTGCGGATAATGCGCGTCAGGTTCAGGATATTCGATACGTTGGCCCGGCCGTAGGTCTCGGCGATGTAATTCCAAAAAGACTGCCCGGCAATGGCGGCCGCCTCGCCCGACAACTTTTCGAGTTTGCGGGATTTGTGGTGCGCCACGAAATCGCGCATGTAGTCGTCCATCGCCAGGCTCCAGCCCTCGGCCGCGTAGCGGGCGGCCCCCTGCGTAAACCAGTCCGAAAGGCTCATCAGGTACGTGCTCTGCAGCATGTCCTTGAAACTGCCGCCGTACATCATGTCGTGGATTAACGTACGGGCAATCCCGAGGCTGATTTCGCGCCGAAAGTCGGGCTGGTTGCCCGGATAGGGCACTTCGATGATGGACTTATAAAAAAAGCCCTGCCCGCTCGACCCGACCGTGTTGTCGGCGTCCAGCCCGACGTTGCTTTGCTGCAAGTCGGTCATCGAATTGTAAATAAAAAGCTTGATTTTGCTGTAGGGCGCAAAGCCGTACAACTCGGTGATGCGGCCAAACTCTTTTTCGGCGTAGGCCACGGCGTGGCGTGCGATGGGCTCGCCACCTTCGTAGTAATAGACGTCAAAATTGTTACTGCTGATAAACTGCCAGTGAAAAGCCCGGTACTGAATCCGGTTTTTACCGAAGGTTTGCTGGGTCATTTGCGCCCGGACAGGGGGAGCCAGCATTAAAAACAGTAGGCATAATACCTGAAAAACGTAAAATCGGCGGTTCATGTGGGCGGGCGCGTAACGGATTTCTCGTATAACGAAAGGTAACGATTTATATTGACTTCGGGATCGAGGGATTGGCCCGCTGTCAGGTGCGCCGCCAGGTGTGCCGCCCAATAAGGCGACAGCGATACGCCTTTGGTACCCAGCCCGTTGAACACCCCCAGAACCGAAAAAGCCGGGTGCAGGCCCAGGAAGGGCCGTCGGTCGCGGGTGGTGGGACGTATGCCCGCCTGTTGGTCGGTCACCTCAAAGTTGGGCTGATAGAGGCTGCGCACCTTCTCGACCAGTTCGGTATGGGCCGCCGCCGTCGGGCGGGCATCGGCCGGATGGTTCTCGAAGGTGGAGCCCGCCCGGTAGTCGGCCGTGCCCTGCGGCACCATCCAGACCCCCCGGTTGAACACCACGGGTGGCGCGGCCACTGCCGTGCGCAGCGAAATAATTTCGCCCTTGTTGGGGATCAGGGGCAGCCAGTTGAACCACGGGTTTTCGGTCAGGCGGTGGCCTTCGCAGAAAATCGCCCGGGCAAAGGACTGCCCCGCGTAGCGCACCCCCTCGGGACTTACTTCGAAGTGCGGGTACGGGGCGAGCGTTTCGGTGTAGCTGCCGCGCGCCTGCAAATAGCGGCGCGTGGCGGCCAGAAAGCCGGGCACGTCCAGGTAGCCCGACTGGCGCGTGCAGACCCCGCCGTGGGGCGCCCGCACGAGGGGCGCCGCGGCGTCGGGCAGCGTGCCTCCCACAAAGGGTTGCCACTGGGCACTGCTGCTTTTGCCCGCAAACTGATTCTGCTGGGCGATGTCGGCAAAGGGCCGGAAGATGGGCATTTCGTGCAGGAACGTGGCGCCGAGGCGCTGCGCCTGTCGGCAGTAAAAATCGTGCAGAAACGGAAACAGCTCGGCCGCCCGCCACGTCAGGCTGAACACCCGCCCCGTGACGGGATTGAACAAGCCCGCCGCTGCCTCCGACGAGGCGCCCGCGCGGAACGTGTTGAGCACGTGTACCTCCTGCCCTTGCTCCAGCAGGGTGAGGGCCAGCACCGATCCGGCCAGCCCTTGCCCCACGATCAGGTAGTTTGCCATCATTTTTTAGACCAAATAGATTACCGATGCACCCCGGCTGTCTTTCAGAAAAACCTTTTGATCAGGTAGGCCCACAGCACCGTGGTGAAGTACGTAAAGCCGCTGTACACCACGGCCACCATGGCCATATCGGGCTGCCGCAGCAACTTGGTAGCAACGAAGATGGCCAAAGCACTGTTTTGCAGCCCCACCTCGATGGCGATCGTAAACTGCCCCCGGATGCTCAGCCCCGCCACCCGGGCAATAATGCCACCCGCAAAAGCGCCCCCCAGGTTGAGCAGAAAAGCGGGCAGTACAATGTAAAGCGAGGCGTCAATCCGCTGCTGGCCGCCCCCTTCGAGGAAGATGACACCCGAAAAAATCAGGAGCAGGATCAGCGGCAGCAAGTAACGCAGGGGTTTTTCGAGCCGGGCGGCGGTGCGCGGAAAGCGGGCGTTGAACGCCAACCCGAGCACCGTCGGCAAGAGGATGGTGAGCGCGATCTCGCGGATGGTGGGCCAGAACGGCAGCCGAAGTTCGGTTTCGGCTCCTAGGTAGAACCGCAGCGCCAAGTTGGTCAGCAGCGGAATCGTCACCAGGATCACGAGGCTGTTGATGGCCGTCATGGCCACTGACAAGGCCACGCGCCCGCGCAGCAAGTGGGTGATCAGGTTGGACGAAGACCCGCCCGGACAGGCCGCCAACAGCACCAGTCCGGCCTTGACGGCGGGGGGCAAGTCCCAGGGCGTGGCAATCAGAAAGGCCAATGCGGGCAGCAGCAACAATTGGGTGGATATCCCGACGACGAACGCTTTGGGCCGCCGAAACACGTAGGCAAAGTCCCGAAAGTGCAAATTGACCCCGATGCCGAACATGATCACGGCCAAGCCCGCCGGCACCAGGTACTGCGAGAAAAGATTTGGTGGCATAGGGTCGGACAGTCGGGGCTCGCCGGGCGCTGCGCTGCGCGGTGACAAAACTACGGCTTTTCGCCAAAGATCGTTTGGGCATTACAAAAACGTAGCCAGGCGCTACCCTGCGACCGGGTTAGCCAGCTTTTGTTCAAAAAGCTTTATACTTAGCTCTTGTTCGTTTCTCTTCCTATGCACGTATCCCTTTCCATTCGCTTTCGGCGCGTTGTTCGCCTGACCTTCCTGTTTTGGTTGGGCCTTCAGTTCGCTGCCCCGGCCCAGCGCCGTTTGCTCCACTGTGGCCAGTTGCTCGACGGCCTCACCGACCGGGCCCGGGCCGAGATGACCGTCGTCGTGGAGGGCAACCGCATCGCCGACGTGGTGCGCGGCTACGCCACGCCAGCGGCCGGCGATACGGTCATTGACCTGAAAGCCTACACGGTGCTGCCCGGCCTGATGGATATGCACGTGCACCTTGACCACGAAACGAGCAAAAACGCCTACCTCGAACGCTACACCCTCAACCCGCAGGAGCAGTCGTTTCGGGCGGCTGTCTATGCCGAGCGCACCCTGCTGGCGGGCTTCACAACGGTGCGCGACCTGGGGGGCAACCTGGTCAACATTGCCCTGCGCAACGCCATCCAGCAGGGCTACGCCGTCGGGCCGCGCGTCTATACGGCGGGCCGCTCCATCGCCATTACGGGCGGGCACGCCGACCCCACCAACGGCGCCCGTTGGGGATTGATGGACACGCCCGGTCCCGATTTAGGTGTGGCCGATGGCCCCGAAGCGGGTCGGCAGGCCGTGCGGCAGGCCGTCAAGTACGGCGCCGACGTCATCAAGATTACCGCTACGGGCGGCGTGCTGAGCGTGGCCCGCGACGGCAGCAGCCCGCAGTTTACCGAGGCCGAGATCGAAGCCATCGTCAGCACTGCCCGCGACTTTGGGCTGCGGGTGGCCGCCCACGCGCACGGCACGGAGGGCATCAAACGGGCGATCCGGGGCGGGGTGGCTTCTATCGAGCACGGCACCTACCTCGACGACGAGGGCATCGCCCTCATGAAAAAAAACGGCACCTACTACGTGCCCACCATTACGGCGGGCAAGGCCGTGGGCGACTCGGCCCGTGTGCCCAATTATTACCCCTCGCTGATCATCCCCAAGGCCATCGCCATCGGGCCCAAGATTCAGGCTACCTTTGCCAAGGCCTACAAGGCCGGGGTGCCTATCGCCTTTGGTACCGACGCGGGCGTGTTTGCCCACGGCCAGAACTACCTGGAATTTACGTACATGGTCGAAGCGGGCATGCCGCCCCGCGAGGCCATCCGGTCGGCTACCGTAGCCGCCGCCGACCTGCTGGGACTCAGTCAGGAACTGGGTACGCTCGAGAAGGGCAAGTTGGCCGACGTGATCGCCGTGGCGGGCGACCCGCTGGCCAACATCGGCGTATTGGCAGAGATAGCCTTTGTGATGAAAGATGGCCTGATTTACAAGCAAGACGGACAGCCTACGCGCACGGACTTTGCCCGGCGGGTGCCGCGCTAGGCGTCGGGCAGAAAACCCAGTCGTTGCGATAGCCCTTCAATTTGCGCCTTGAGTTGGTTGTGATGCGGGTAGAGGTCGCGCAGCCGACGCAGGCTTTGCCAGAGGGCTTTGTGGCTGCCCACCACCGAATAGATCATGGCCATGCCCGACATGGCGCCGAAGTGGCGCGGCTCGAGTTCGAGCACTTTTTCGGCGTCGCGCAGGGCTTCGCGGTAGGTGCCCCGCAGGTAGTGGGCCGTGGCCCGCTTGTTCCACCCTTCGGGATATTCGGGCACCACCTGAATCACCAAACTGAACATGCGTACGGCTTCGGCGTAATCGCTGGCCGCCAGGGCACGGCAACCCACCTCCATGAGGTGGTTGACGTCTTCGTCGCCGCTGTCGAGCCAAATGTGCCAGATTCGCGAAACCACCAGGTCAATTTCGGCCTGGGTTTCCGAATGAAAAAGGCGGTCGAAGAGGTAATTGAGCTTTTCGTTTCTTAGTATTTCTCCGGCGCTCATGCGTGCTGCTTTTGGGTTAGACAGAAAAACGCAGGGGTCTTTCTGACGGCATTGGGTAGGCGTACTGGTCGAAGTCAAAAGTAGAAAGGCGGTCTCGGAAACTGCACGTGTCCCCCGCTATTTTTATTACATATCTACGGTATTTTCTCAAAACAACCCCTTGAGCACAAGCGCGTTGCGCAGTGGGCTGGCCTTGGGTAACTACCGTGCTGACAATAGTCCGCCTGTAGCTGCCGTTGTTTGCCTAAATTTCCCGCATGCGAATTTTTCTCAGCGGCCTCTTGTGCCTGCTTGCTTTTCTGCCCGCCACTGCCCAAAAATACATTACGGCCCTGGGCGTACGCCTGGGGCAGACCAACTACGGACTCACCCTCCAGCAGCGCCTATTGCCCCAAACCACCCTGGAGGTGCTGGGCACCATTAACCCCCGCGAGGCCCGCACCACGCTGTTGCTCCAGCAGCATTCGCGCCTGATCGGGCGGCGGATCAACTTCTACGGCGGCGCGGGCGCGCACATCGGCACGCTCAAAGACTTTGGGGGCTTTACGGGCTTCGACGCCATTGTGGGCATCGAATACAAATTGCACATCTTTCCCCTGGTAATGTCGGCCGACTTCAAGCCCGGCGTACACATCGGCCACGAGGACTGGTTTGACCTGGGAGCTGCCGTATCAGTGCGCTACGTGCTGGTGGCCGAGCCCAAGTCAAAAAGGACGGGACGGCTGCGCGACCAGTTGGATGCCCTCTTCGGGGGTGACCCCGACCGGGTAGAGGCGCGTCGTCAGGCCCGAGCCGAGCGCCGCAAGGTGCGGGAGCGCGAAAAACGCCGCCAGGCGCGAGAGAAAAAGCGGGAAGCCCGTCAGCGCGAACGACGGATTCGTCGCGATCCGCCACCGCCACCGCCCAGCCTGTGGGAACGGCTGCGCAAGGCACCCGCTACGCCGGAGCCGTGACCTACGTACCGGGCCGGATATAGCCGTGTGTCCCCTCCGTAGATTTGGGTTTTTACAACTGTTTACACTACTTTTGCGTACTCAAACCCGGATGCCACCTTCCGGTCTGTGCGTTCACGTGGCCCAAACAACGTTGCCCATGCGTACTCCCCTCTCTTTCAATCATTTGCTTTTTTCTGGTCTGCTCTTCTGCTTTGTAGGCGGCCTGTTGACCATGTCTCAGGACTACGAAACCCAGCGTCTGCGCTTGGTTGCCGGACAAGGGGAAACTGCGGTAGTTCTTCCCCTGCTGGGTACGCCCATGCCTATGGCAGCCTATCCGTCTTATTCGCGCCCGACCCATCCGGTGGCTGCCTCACACGCAAAACCCGTCTCCGAAGACGCCGAAACGCACGTCAGTTGGCTGCAAGTTATCACCGAGTATGCGCTGCGCACGTTACGTTTTCCCATTGGCGGTGTATCCCGCTGAGTCCGGGCACCTTCTGTGAGTTTCTGCGAGCGGCCGAGGGCCGCTTTTTTTTTCATTTGACTTCAGACGGGCTTTTGTATTTTTGAGTAGCTACCCCGTCGTTTTCTCTCACGCCATGTTCACAACCTGCGATGCGTCCCGATACTGATCCGGCTCCGTCGTCTGCCGAAGAAGTGCCGACCGTCGCCCCACTGGTGCCCATCACCGATGCCCGCCGCTTGCGCGACCTGTACCTCATTGAACGCGTAGTTCGCCTGACGGATACCATGTTCCGCATCCCCGGCACGCGCTTTCGCTTCGGCCTGGATCCGATCATCGGCCTGTTCCCCTTTTTTGGGGAGGTAGTTTCATTTGTTATAGGAGTAGGACTCATTGGGGCCATGGCCCGCCACGGCGCCAGCGGCAAGGTAATCGCCCGGATGGTTATCAACGTGCTAATTGACCTGACACTGGGCAGCATTCCCCTCGTGGGTGACCTGTTCGACGCCTACTGGAAGGCCAACCACCGCAACCTGAAATTGCTCAAGGCCCACCTGATCGAAGGCCAGCACCAGGGCAGTGCCTGGGGCATACTGCTCACGGCGGGCCTGGTGCTGTTGGTCGTGGCTGGCCTGGTGTTTTACTTGCTCTGGCAATTGCTGACCTGGGCGCTGGGCCTGCTGGCGGCGTGACCGTTCGCAGCCGCCTGGCTCCGACGCCGAGCGGAAAGTTGCACGTGGGCAATGCATGCGCCTTTGTGCTCACTTGGGTACTGACGCGCCAGGCCAACGGCCACCTCCACCTGCGGATTGACGACCTGGACGCGGCCCGCAGCCGCCCGGCCTACGTCGAGGACATTTTCCGCACCCTCGACTGGCTGGGCCTTGACTACGACGCGGGCCCCCAAAGTCCCGACGATTTCTACCGCCATCATTCCCAACAACACCGGCGCGACGCCTACGCCGATACGCTCGCGCAACTTCGCCCCTACTTGTTTGCCTGCACTTGCTCCCGCCGCCAGGTGCAGGCCCAATCGTCCGACGGCACCTATCCGGGCACCTGCCGAGCGCGCAGCCTTTCGCTGGCCCAGCCCGGCGTCGCCTGGCGCTTTCGTACCGACGCGCGGCCCGTGGT
>DAIMZG010000064.1:0-10302 GCA_036734065.1 Catalimonadaceae bacterium | reverse complement strand
TTATTACCAAATGATGATCTTTCTTTACATCGAAAGCCGATTGCGGTAATGAGTCACTCCCGAACGCCGAGTGCCGCTTTTGTTGCTCTTGGGCGGTTAGGTAAAAACTGCTCTGGTACGCCGGACATGTATAGGTCTGACAAGCCGAAAGTAACAGAATTGCCGCCACGGGAAGCAAGTTTGGGAGATATCTTTTAAAATAAAAAATATTATTTGTTGTCATAATTAAAATTATGTTTTGAAAAAGGGCCAGAAGCCCATTTTCCTTGTCAAAGTTTTTTGCCTTTTGGGGCCGCGCGTCGCCGCAGTTGGCCGGTGCGAAAATGCCTGCGACCACTCACCCAAGTGCGGGAGGTTGCGCCCCAGTAGAAAGATAGGGAATGGCCTGCGTCGGGCACGTGAGCAGGGGTGTAGCGCAGGTTGTGCGCAAGCAGTGTTTGGCCCAAACGGCGCGCAGAAAGGGCCGAAAGGTGCGGCAGTAGTCCTTTCATTACGAGGTCACTATGCCAACCCGCGCGTGGGCATGGCCAATGGCACAAACAACCGCAAAAGCAATACAGACAGTAGGTGCATGAGGATGCAGCCCTGAGCGCTCCCCATCTTGCTAGTTGCCAAGCGCAGTTGATCAGGTCTGCCGAACAATCAAAAAAAACTATTATAATTAAATATTATAATAATTTTATATAAAAAAGTTATAACCTATGGAGAAGTATCTAGACGTTTTCAGCGCGGGTTATCAGGGCTACGCCCAGTATCTGTGGCAAGAAATCACCCATCCGCACGCGCACAACTATTTCTACTGGTTGCTGGGCGTATCGCTGTTCTTCTTCGTCCTCGAAGGCGCTCGCCCGTGGCGGCGCACGCAGCCTCGTTTCCGCCAGGACTTTTGGCTCGATGCCTTCTACATGTTCTTCAACTTTTTTCTGTTTTCGCTGCTGATCTATAATGCCGCCTCCTACGTGGTCGTGACGGCCTTCAACGATGCGGTGGCCTGGCTGACGGGCGGCTTCGACCTGCAGGTCCGCAATCCGATGCGAAACTGGCCCACGGCAGCCGTGCTGCTGGTGGGCTTTCTGGTGCGCGACTTTGTGCAATGGTGGGTACACCGGCTGCTGCACACCGTGCCGACTTTGTGGGAGTTTCACAAACTGCACCACTCCATCGAGCAAATGGGCTTTTCCGGGCACCTGCGCTATCATTTCATGGAGAATGTCATCTACCGCAGCCTCGAGTACCTGCCGCTGGCCTTGCTGGGCATCGGGCTGTACGATTTCTTTCTGATTCACCTCTTCACGCTGGCCGTAGGCCACTACAATCACTCGAACCTGAGCGTGCCCGGCTCCATGGTGGCGGGGGTGGTGGGCGCCTGGGTGGCGACGCTGTTGAGTTTTGGCGCCTACGAACTGGGCTTGGCCACGGGGCTGGCCATCACGTTGGGCGCGGCGGGCCTGTCGGCCCTGCTGCTGGGCCGCGTGGTGCGCTACGTGCTCAACAGTCCCGAAATGCACATCTGGCACCACGCGTATCACCTGCCCGCCGAACGGCCCCGGGGCATAAATTTCGGCATTACCCTCAGCGTGTGGGACTACCTGTTCGGTACGGCCTACATCCCCCACACTGGGCGCGACATCCGCCTGGGCTTTCCGGGCGTGGAAGCCTATCCCAAAAACTTCTTCGTGCAGAACGCCCACGGTTTTGGGCTTACGCCCCAAGAACGTCGGGAGAAAGTAGCACCCGTTCCCCACCAGACCGCCTAAGCGGGCGTATGCACGGGAATATGTTTGGCAATCGCGGATGGCTACGGATGGGGCTGCTGGTCGGGCTGCTGAGCGGGCCCGTGGCTGCGGGTTGGGCACAGCGCCTGCCTCTTTCGGGGCGTGAAGGCAAAGACCCTCAGCAGGGCTATTTCGATAAGTGGCTCTCGCAAGACTCGACATTCCGGATTTCCCCCTACATGATGGTGCAACTCTGGGGCACCTACACCATGAACCAGCAAGCCGACCTCAACGGAGACGGGCAGTTGGAACCAGTGAACGATCGGCTCAATTTGCAATTCCGGCGGGCGCGGCTGGGCTTCCGGGCCAATCCGTACCCTTTTCTCAAGTTTGCCCTCGTCACTTTCTACGACGGCATTGGCCACGACGGGCTGATCAGCCCCGTGGGGGTGTACAATCCGCTAGGGTCTAAGTTTGGCATCTGGGATGCTTTTTTCACCTGGAGAGTTACGCGCCGGGCGCAGTGGCTCAACCTGACGGCGGGCTATTTCCGGCCGCAAGTGAGCCGCGAAAGCATCACTTCGGGCTGGATGGTGAGTTCGTTCGAAAAGTCCATGTCGCAATTTTACATCCGGCGCCACCTGGTAGGCTCGGGCCAGGGTCGGGCCATGGGGGTAAATGCGGGCGGACTGGTGGAGATGGGACGTTCGGTAAGTTTGCTCTACAACGTGGGCGCTTTCAACCCACAGACTACTGGCTTCTGGAACCAGGCCGCCCGTGCCAACACGGCGGGCTTGCAGCCGAGTTGGGTTTATGCCGCGCGGGCCGTGCTGCAACTGGGCCAGTCCGAAATAAATCGCTACGCCCTGGCCTACACGGTCAACTACTTCAACGAGCGGCGCGGGCTGTCGCTGGGGGCCAATGCGTCGCACCAGGGCCGCACGGATCTTTTTGCGGCCAGCACGGCCTATGGCGTGGATTTTTTGCTCAACTACGCCGGGCTCAACTTCGACGGCGAATACCTGCACATGCAGCGGCGCAACGCAGCCGACGAGGCCTACGCCACGCAAACGGGCCACCTGCGGGTGGGCTATAACCTGATATTGAGGGGGAAGTACTTTCTCGAACCCACGGCCATGGTGATGCGCTTCGACGGGGCCACCGATCCGGAGGGCCAGCTACGAGCCGCCTCGGTGGCTTTTCTTTCGGGCACAGACCGCACCTACGACGTGGGCGTCAACTGGTACCTCGACCACAACTTCCTGAAGGTGACCCTACATTACACTTGGCGGCGAGGCGAACTGGGCAACAACCAGCTATTTGGGCAAGAGGACATTGGCCTCATTCAGCGGGGCGACTGGGCTGGGCTGGGTTTCTCGGCCATTTTCTGACCGAACCAACCAAGGCACAGGGCGCCCGCTCAGGGTTTGGGCCGGGTGATGAGGTACACGTCTTCGCCCGGCTTGCGCATGAGGTATTTTTCGCGGGCAAACTTTTCGAGCAATTCCGGATTGGTCAGCAGTTCTTCGCGGTCTTTTTTCACCTCGGCAATGCGCGCCTGGTAGTAGTCGCGCTGGGCTTCGAGGCGGTGCAGTTTGCTGGCCTGTCGGTACTGGTTGAGCAGGTGGTTGCGGTCGAAAAAGAGCATCCACAACAAAAAAGCCAGTGTGCAGAGGAAATAGAAATTCCGGATAAGGGGAGGGAGGCGTAGGTTCATCTGCCGGCGGGTGCTTTGTGGCAAAAGGTTATGTCAGCGCAACAAACGGGGCAAATGTTTCTCAAGCCCGTCAGACGACAGGTTCTTTACCCGAAAATTTCCGAGCATCAGCGCTTCTGTTATTCCGCCACCGCTTTGGGCAATGGCTCGGCCTCTAGTTGGGTGCGCAGCACGTCTTCGAGGGTTTCGCGGCGGCGGATCAGGCGGGCTTCGCCGTGGCGGATGAGCACCTCGGCCGGTCGGCGGCGCGAGTTGTAGTTCGAACTCATGCTGATGCCGTAGGCGCCCGCGTTTTTGATGGCCAGGATGTCGCCTTCGCGCACCTCGGCCAGTTTGCGGTCGCCGCCGATGGTGTCCGTCTCGCAGATGTAGCCCACCACCGTGTAGATGCGCCGCGTGCCTTGCGGGTTCGAGACGTTGACAATGTCGTGGTGGGCGTCGTACATCATGGGCCGCAGCAAGTGGTTCATGCCCGAATCTACGCCCGCAAAAACCGTGGCGGGCGTGGTCTTGATCACGTTGACGGTCACTAGCAGCAGGCCCGCCTCGCTGACCAGAAACTTGCCCGGCTCGAACCAGATTTCCAGGTCTTGCCCGTAAGTGGCACAAAATTGCTCGAAGGCAGCGCGCATTTTCTGCCCGAGGTCTTCGATATTGGTGGTGACGTCGCCCTCTTTGTAGGCCACCTTGAAGCCGCTGCCGAAATCAATAAACGTGAGGTCGGGAAAGTCGGCGGCGGCTTCGAAGATCAGTTCGGCCCCGCGCAGGAAAGCGTCGGCGTCGAGAAAGTCCGAACCCGTGTGGACGTGCAAACCCGTTACGCACAAGTGGTTGGCCTTGACGATGCGCAGCACGTGCCGCAGTTGCAGAATCGAAATGCCGAATTTGGAATCAATGTGCCCGGTCTGGATTTTGGCGTTGCCCCCGGCGGCAATGTGCGGGTTGAGGCGAATGCAGCAGGGTACGCTGTCGCCGTAGGTATGGCCAAACTGCTCGAGCACCGAGATGTTGTCAATGTTGATGCGTACGCCCAGCCCGACGGCCTCCTGAATTTCGGCGAACGATACGCAATTGGGCGTGTAGAGAATGTCGTCGGGAGCAAAACCGGCCATCAGGCCAATGTGGGCTTCTTCGATAGACACCACGTCTAGCCCGGCGCCCGCTTCGCGCAGCAGCCGTAGCACGGCCAAGTTGGTGAGGGCTTTGGCCGCATACTTAATCCTCAGGTTCAGCCCGCCAAACGCATTTTGCAGTCGTTTGTACTGTTCGACAATCTTGTCGCCGTCATAGACGTACAGCGGCGAGCCGTGTTCCCGAACCAGTTCCGTAAGGTCAATCCCCTGAATGTGGTAGCGATCGTGGGCTAATTGCATAGCAAGCGCATTTGATGGTAAGTGTGGTACTGTGTGTGAGCGATACGGCCAGAAATGGGGGCCGTACTCGAATCGGTAAATGTAGGACAAAAAAGGACGTTGGACGTAAAAACGTTCCGAATCGGTAAACAAGGTTGGATAATCAGGTGCGAATCCTTACCTTTGCGGGCCATATAAACGCGTAGAGTCTGTCATGAAAAGAACGTATCAGCCTTCCGTCCGCAAGCGCAAGAACAAGCATGGTTTTCGCAGCCGCAACGCGACCAAAAACGGTCAGCGCGTGCTGGCTATGCGTCGGCGCAAAGGTCGGCGCAAACTGACTGTCTCCGACGAGAAGAGCCACAAGGCCTAATTGGTCTAGTTGCGCCCGGCTGGCGGCTTGCCCCTAATTCCGTCGCCCTGTGTCTTTGTCTTCCGAATTTGCGTTGCGCCGCTGTTTGCCCAAAGCCGAGCGGTTGCACCACCGAAAGTATATCCAGGAGCTTTTTCGCGAAAGCTCCTCTCTTTTTGTTTATCCCTTCAAGTTGGTGTATCGCCTAGCGCCAGCCCCGGCCCCGACGGCCCCGCAGGTGCTTTTCACCGTACCGAAAAAAAGCTTCCGTCGCGCTACGAAGCGCAACCGATTGCGTCGCCAGGTGCGCGAGGCCTACCGCCTGCACAAGCACGCCCTGCACGGGGGCTTGCCGCCCGATATGGCCCTGCACTTGGCCATCATCTACGTCGGCAAAACCGCGCTGCCGTACGCCAACCTCGAAAAGAGGCTCGTTTCCGTGTTGCAGCAACTCGGAGGGGTACTCGGGCCGTCCGGCAATTGACCTTTATTTGTATATTGGATTGACATGCTGAAAAATGATTTTTTTCGTTGTCTTTACGTACGCTTTATCGCAAGTCCATCTATGAAAAAATTGCAAGGGAAGGGGCTGGTCGTCGTGCTGTCCGGTCTGTTATTGGGAACGCTGGCGTTTAGCCCTCACGAACGTTATTTCGAAATTGCCAAAAACCTCGACATTTTCGCGACGCTCTTCAAAGAGATCAACACTTATTATGTAGATGAGGTGGCCCCCACAGATTTGATGAAGACGGGCATTGACGCCATGCTCGGCTCCCTCGATCCCTACACCAACTTTATTCCCGAAGACGAAATTGAAGATTATCGCACCATGACTACCGGGCAGTACGGCGGCATTGGGGCGATTATTGGCAAGCGCAATGGCCGCACCACGGTGCTGATGCCCTACGAAGACTTTCCGGCCCACAAAGCAGGTTTGCGCATTGGGGACGAAATCCTGGAAATTGATGGCAAGCGCGTGGAAGACAAAACTACCGGCGACGTGAGCAAACTGCTCAAGGGCCAGGCGGGGACTTCCTTCAAGTTGCTCGTACGGCGCTACGGCACGGCCGATCCTTTTGAGGTGGAGCTTACCCGCGAGAAAATCACGGTGGACAATGTGCCCTACTACGGTATGGTCACCGAAGACATTGGCTACCTACACCTGACTGATTTTACTTCGAACGCCTCTCGGGAGGTGAAGCGGGCCGTGGTGGAATTGCGTGAGCAAGGCGCCAAAAAACTCATCTTCGACTTGCGAGACAACCCCGGCGGCTTGCTCAGCGAAGCCATCAATATCTCGAACTTGTTCATCCAGAAAGGGGAAGATGTGGTAAGCACCAAAGGCAAGGTAACCGAATGGAACAAGGTGTACCGCGCCCTCAACGCCCCCGTGGATACGGACATCCCGCTGGCCATCCTGACCAGTTCGCGTTCGGCTTCGGCCTCCGAGATTGTGGCGGGCGTCATCCAAGACTATGACCGGGGTGTGCTGGTAGGGGAGCGCACCTACGGCAAAGGCCTCGTGCAGGCCACGCGCCCGCTTTCCTACAACTCGCAACTGAAAGTCACGACGGCCAAATACTACATTCCGAGTGGGCGGTGCATCCAGGCCATTGACTATTCCATCAAAAATCCGGACGGCAGTGTGGCCAACATTCCCGACTCGCTCAGGGCGCGTTTCGAAACGCGCAACGGTCGGCCCGTGTACGACGGGGGAGGCGTTTCGCCCGACGTGGCCGTCGAACGGCCTACGCCCGCTCCGATCACCGTCAGTCTGCTCAACAAAGGTCATATTTTTGATTACGCCACGCACTACGCGCAGCAGCGTAGCGAAATAGTTTCTGCCAAGACATTTAAAATCGGCGCTGCCGAATACGACGAGTTCATCCGCTGGCTTGCCGACAAGGACTACGACTACGTGACGCAGGTAGAAAACAACCTCGAAACGCTGACGGCCAACGCCAAACAAGAGAAATACTACGAGGCTATTAGCGAGCAACTGCGCGACCTGCGCAAGAAAATATCCCACAACAAGGAAAAAGACCTGCGCACGCACCAGGCCGAAATTAGCGAAGAACTCGAGCGCGAAATCGCCAGTCGCTTCTACTTGCGGCGAGGTATCGTAGAGTCCAGCTTCGACGACGACGTGGACGTACTGGCCGCCATTGACGTGCTCAACAATACGGCCCGTTATCGCACGGCCCTCCAGCGGCCTACCGAAAAATAGTTGATCCCAAGAATGAGCTTCCCCTCCGGAAACCCTATTTTTCCGGAGGTTTTTTTTAGTCCAACCGAGCCAGGCCAGGGTGGAAAATATAGTGTATTATGCCTACCTGCTCATGGCGGGGGCTTTGGGTGGGTTTGTAGGCGGACTGCTGGGGATTGGCGGCGGGATGGTATTCGTAGTCATATTGCCCGTGGCCCTGATGGCTTTGGGCGCCCCCAGCGAAGAACTTGTACAATACACGATCGCCAACTCGCTCTTTGCCACCCTTTTTTCGACATTGGTGGGCAACGTAGCCCATTACCAGCGCGGCCAGTTCTACCCGCGCGAGACGTTGCTGATGGGCGCTTTCAGCGTGGTGGCTTCGTGGGTTGTACTGGTGGGCGTAGTCAATACCCCTTGGTATTCGGCCGGGCTGTTCAACACGGTTATCATCGTGGTGCTGGCCTACATGTTACTGCGAATACTGCTGCGGCCACGGCGGGGGACATCGCGCAGGGCGAGAAATCCCGCCCCCCGCTACCAACTAGCCCTCGTCGGACTGAGCAGCGGGGTAATCTCGCAGCTTTCGGGTTTGGGCGGCGGCGTGATCATCGTACCGCTGCTGAATACTTTTCTGAAAATCCCGATCAAAAAAGCCAGTGCCATCTCGCTGGGGGTGATCAGCCTGACTTCTTTGGCCGCTACGATCCTGAATTTGTGGGCCGTACCGCGCCAAGACTTTGATTATTTTCGGGTGGGCTACGTGATCTTTCCCATCGGTATGGGACTGGTGTTGGGCGTGCTGGTGGGGGCACCCTTAGGCGTACGCGCTGCCCGACGGGTGCCTTCGGGCGTGCTCAACTACATTTTTGCCGGGCTGCTGGCGGCCATCATTCTCCAGAAAATGGTGGCTTTCTACAGCTATCTGGAGCGACCTTAAAGCGCCGCCGGGTCAGAAGTTCCCAGTGAATTGTTCTTCATCAACGATTGTGCATGCTACTTCTTAGTCTCGAAACCTCCACGACTGCCAGTTCGGTAGCCCTCCACCGCGACGGTCAACTGCTGGTCTGCCTAGAAATGTTCGTCGAAAAATCGCACGCGGCGGCTCTTACGGTGCTGGTAGCGCAGGCCCTGCAACTGGCGCAAGTAGCGGCGCCCGAGCTCGCGGCGGTGGCTGTGGCGGCGGGACCGGGCTCGTACACAGGGCTGCGCATTGGCCTTTCGACGGCCAAGGGCCTGTGCTTCGCGTTGGAGCGGCCCCTGCTGACGGTCAATACGCTGGAAGTGCTGGCTGCCAGCCAGCAAGCCGCCGCCCGCAGTGCGGGAGCGTGGCTCTGTCCGGTGCTCGATGCCCGGCGCCACGAGGTGTACACCGCCCTCTACGACGCCGATTTGGGCGAACAACAACCTCCGCAGCCCCTGGTGCTGACGCCCGATACGTGGCCCGATGTCTGGCAAAGCGTGCTGGCCCAACGGCCCCTCTGGTGGGTAGGCGACGGGGCGGCCAAGTGCCGTCAGTTGCTGCCCCCGCATCCGCAAGCCCATTTTTTTCCGGAGGTGCGTCCTTCGGCCCGTTGGGTGGGAGATTTGGGCTACCAGGCTTTCGGCCGGGGTGCAGTGGCCGATTTGGCCTATGCCGAGCCGTTCTACCTCAAAGCCTTTGCGGGCCCGCCGCCGCGCCGCGCCTGAGCGTCCGGAACCTTTCGGGGACGTTCTTTTTTGGAAAGGCAAGTATTTCGTCCTTGCATTTCCCCATCCGCCTTAGCCTAACCACCCTGCCTTATGCCTACTGAAATTGTCAATCGCGTTGCCAATAGCGCGTTGGTTACCTTCGATCTGGAACAATTCTATCACCCGGGCCCGCGCCTGGTTATTGACCTGAAAGATCACCTTTACGAAGGCATTATCCTGCGGGAAAAGGATTTCCGGGCCTTTGTCAAGGCACACGACTGGGCGCAGTATGCCGGGGCCAACGTGGCCCTCACCTGCACGGCCGACGCCATTGTGCCCACGTGGGCCTACATGTTACTGACCACTCACCTGACCGAACACGCCCATTTGGTGGCGTTTGGCGATCTGGAGGCCCTCGAAGTGGCCCTCTACGAACGGGCGCTGGGGCAAGTGGATTGGGCGCAGTACCGCGACGTCAAAGTAGTGCTCAAGGGTTGTAGCCAGTACGCCGTGCCGCCGGCGGCCTACGTGCTGGCCACCCAGCACCTGCGGCCCCGCGTGGCTAGCCTGATGTACGGCGAGCCGTGCAGCAACGTGCCGCTTTACAAGAAACTGCGCCCGCGCGGCTGATTACTGACCATCGCGGGCCTGCAGATAGCGCAGCCGCTCGATGACGGCCGTGCCGAACACCGAAAGTCCGGCGTTGGTTACGGCCAGGGCCAGCGTACCCGTAATAAACCAGCGGCGCAGGGGTGCGCCTTGCAATTTTTGTCCGGCAGCTTCGCCGTGCAGGCTCAGGCCTGCGCCTACCAGCAGCAGCCCCGAAGCCCCCAGCAGCCACCATTTGCGGTAATGTTGTGTCGCTTTGTTCATGCTTATCCCGTACGGAGGCGCGGTCAGGGGCGTTAGAAAAATGTGCGATGCCTTCACACAAATTCTTTGTGCTCAAGTACGCGGGGCGGCCCTGTTACGGAGGGCAGCATAGCCCCGCCGCAGTGCGGCTCACGCCAAAATAGCCCATAAAAAAAGCTGCCCTTGGGGCAGCTTTCTCATTTGGCACACCGCGCCTCAGACCAACTTACCGATTAGGCGGTCGTCGAGGTTGATGTGCATGATGGGAGAGAAGTAGGGCACGCTGTGCGACTTGAGCTTTTCGGCCAGCACCTTGAGTTTTTCTTCTTTGCTCTTTTTGTTGCTGTTCGAAGCCACCTTGAGCAATTTGGTAAAAGTCATGACGTGCTCGCAGTTGTCTTTGCCCATGATGCGAATCTGCCGCTGGATGCTGTTCA
>DAIMZG010000063.1:0-10382 GCA_036734065.1 Catalimonadaceae bacterium | reverse complement strand
CCGTCCGGGTGCTCAAGAACGCCCCCAAGTGGAAGCCCGGCAAACAGCGCGGTCGTCCCGTCAAGGTACGGATGACGGTACCCGTACTTTTCAAGATGGGCTGATATTGTCCGCCGCAGGTCTTGCGCCTTGCGCAACACAAGAGGGTTGTTCCTTGCGGGGAGCGGCCCTTTTTTTTGATCCCCGCCGGAGTGCCTCACTGATCCGGCGCGCCCGGTTTTGAATGGAGGCGCTCAACTTCCGGAAAAAAGATACTTTTGCGCCATCACTTCGTTGAAATGCTATGTGGCAAAACTGGCTGGCGCGCAATCTGAAAGGCGACCCGATCATTTGGTTTGTGGTGCTGGCCCTGTCGGGGCTGAGCGTGCTGGTGGTGTACAGCGCAACGGGCACGCTGGCTTACAAGCGCATGGGCGGCGACACCGAATATTACCTCTTTCGGCACGGCCTGCTGGTAGTGCTCTGCCTGGTGGGCATGTGGTTCGCCCACAAAGTTGACTATCGCCTCTACGGCGGCATTGCCAAACTGGCCCTGTTGGCGTCGGTGCCTTTGTTGGGGCTGGCTTTTTTCTTCGGTACGCAGATCAACGAAGCCTCGCGCTGGCTCACCATCCCGGTGATCAACCAGTCGTTTCAGCCCTCCGACCTGGCCAAACTGGCCCTCATCACCCACATGGCCAGCATGTTGGCCCGGCGCCAAGAGCACATTCAGCGGCAAGACGTACTGCTGCCACTTATCTTTTGGTCAGCCCTCATCTGCAGCCTGATTGCCCTTTCCAATCTTTCGACGGCCATTTTGCTGTTCCTCACCTGCCTGCTACTGATGTTCATCGGGCGGGTACCTTTTGGCTATCTGCTGGGGCTTGCCCTGATCGTAGTTCTTATCGGGGGAGGAGCGGCCGTCATATTCGGCCAACGTGGCGAAACGGCCTTGGCGCGTATCGAAAACTTTCGCGAGGGCGAGGTAGGCTTTCAGCGTGAACAGTCGTACATCGCCATTGCCACGGGTGGCCTGCTGGGCAAAGGCCCGGGACAGAGCGACCAACGCAACTTTTTGCCGCACCCCTATTCGGACTTTATCTTCGCCATCCTGATCGAAGAATACGGCCTGGTGGGGGCGGGTATCACGCTGCTGCTCTACATGACGCTGCTCTACCGGGGCATGAGCATCGCCGCCGACAGCACCAATGCTTTCGGAGGCCTGCTGGCCGCCGGGCTGAGCTTTAGCCTAACCATCCAAGCCCTCATCAATATGGCCGTGGCCGTGGGGCTGGTGCCCGTTACGGGCCAGCCGTTGCCTTTGCTGAGCATGGGGGGCACTTCGCTGGTGTTTACGGGCTTCTCGCTGGGCATCATCCTGAGCGTAAGCCGGGGCGAAATCCTCAAACAAACTGCCAAAAGCAAGCAAAACAATGAACGCACCCGCGCGGCCTGACCGCTACATCATCAGTGGGGGCGGCACGGGGGGGCACATCTACCCGGCCCTGGCCATTGCCCAAACCCTGGTAGGGCGTCGTCCCGACACGGAGATTCTCTTTGTAGGTGCCGAAGGAAGAATGGAGATGGAAAAGGTGCCCGCCGCCGGGTTTCGCATTGTGGGGCTGCCCGTGCGCGGATTGCAGCGTCGGCTCACTACTCAAAACCTGGCCTTTCCATTTCGGGTACTGCGGAGCCTCTGGCAAGCCCGCGCCCTCGTGCGCGACTTCCGGCCCGACGTGGCCATTGGCGTTGGCGGCTACGCCAGCGGGCCGTTGTTGCTGGCCGCCGCTCTGCAGGGTGTGCCTACGCTGATCCAGGAGCAAAACTCGTACGCGGGCATCACTAACAAACTGCTGGCCCGCTGGGCTTCACGCATCTGCGTGGCCTATCCCGACATGGATCGCTATTTTCCGGCCGAAAAACTGTTGCTGACGGGCAACCCCGTACGGGCCGATCTGGGCCAACTGACCGACAAGCGGGCGGCGGCCCTGGCGCACTACGGCTTTGCGCCTGAGCGCCCGGTGCTGATGGTGATGGGCGGCAGCCTGGGCGCACGCATGCTCAACGAAAGCGTGGCGGCCATGTTGCCTGTGCTGGTCGAAGAGGGCTATCAGCTTTTGTGGCAGACGGGCAAAACGGGGCTGGCGGCGGCCCAGGCAACGGCGGCGGCTTTTCCGGCGGCGGCCCTGCGCGTTCACGAATTTATTTACACCATGGACCTGGCCTACGCGGCGGCCGACGTGGTAGTGTCGCGGGCGGGGGCCCTTTCCATCTCCGAGCTTTGCCTGGTGGGCAAGCCCGTGGTGCTGGTGCCTTCGCCCAACGTGGCCGAAGACCACCAGACCAAAAACGCGGCCCAACTCGTGGCCCACGGCGCGGCGCGACTGGTGCGCGATGCCGACGCCCGTACGCAGCTTTGGCCCGCAGTGCGCGAACTGCTGGCCGATGCCGACGCGCGCGCCCAACTTTCGGCGCAAATCCGGCAGTTGGCCCGCCCCGGGGCCGCCGATGCCATTGCCGACGCCGTGCTGGCGTTGCGGCCTTAGCTGCTCGGCAACTCGACTCGGGATAGCCGTTGCGGTACGGCACCAATTTGTGCCAGCGCGGCGCAAAGCACCGCGATAAATTCGCACGGAAATTCATCAACAAATCAAAGAGCATCCTTTCTAAGCACCTTGCTGCCGGGCGCACCTCAGCGTTGGCGGCGGGTGCAAACCTCAGGTGCTTTTTGTCCGCAACAGCCATCCTAGCCGGGGCGCCGTGCGCAGCGTGGGGTGCTGTAGCCAAAAAGCAGTAGCCAAAAAAAGAAGCACCGGGGGGGTGCTCCTTGACAAAAGGATGGGCTGTGCTACCGGATGACCCTAATGAGTTGCCGATCTCCCTGGGCAGATTGTAGCAGCAGCACGTACACACCACCTGGCAAGTCCGACAAGGACAGGGGCACGTGCGTAGTGCCTTCTCGGGCATTGCCCGCGCCCACCCGGCGGAGGTGCTTGCCCGTCAGGTCGTAGAGGTCGAGGGTGTAGTCCAGGGCCGTTGCGCTCGTCAGGGCCACCACGCTCTGGGGTTGGAGGGGGTTGGGATAGACCACCAGGCGCACGCTGCCGGCGGCCTGTGCGCGCCGGAGGCTGGTCACGGGGCTGGGCGGCGTTACCAGACCGTCCCGGGTATTGCTGCCTTTGTAGGTACCAAACTTGACCTTTTCGGGGGCGTAGGGCGTGTCGAGGTCATAGACGTTGATGGTCGTAGAGTCGGTGGGCGAAAAGGTCTGGTTATAAGATAGGGCTACGAGGTTCATCTTGCCATCGCCGTTCACATCTCCCAGGTTGGCCCCGTTGAGGAAGGTGAAGCCATCGGGCCGGAGCGGGAAGTTGTCCACCGGCGTGCCATCCATATGAAAAGCCTGGATGAACCCTTGTCCGTCCACTGTCAAATCGCTGGGAAAGATAATTTCGAAATCGCCGTCATCATCCAAGTCGGCGATGGATATAAAGCCTTCGTTGCCGCCCGTCAGGGTAAAAGGAAAGTCGGGGAGGGTATTGCCGGCCTCGTCGAAACCGAACAGCACTTCTCCGGTAGGATTGGAGCCAGAGGTCTTCTTGGTATAGAAAAGGCTGTAGTTGCCGTCATTTTCTAAGTCCACCACGGTGGGGGCCGTGTACACCCAAGAGGTGTCGGGCACCAGTTGGGGCCATCCCGTCCGGTACAGCCCGGTGTGCTCGTACACGTACATATCCGGCAAGTCGCCGTGCCGGGTGCCCACGATTTCGAGGGTGCCGTTGCTGTCCAAATCTACCAGCAAGGGCGACTGGTACGAGAAGCGCTTGTTGGGATCCTGCACGGGCCACCCCGGTTTGGCTTCGCCGTTGAGGTTGAGGGCGTGGAGGGCATCCACGGTGGCCACGACGATGTCCTTCTCGCCGTCATTGTCGAGGTCGCCGACGGAGGGCGTCACCCCGAGGTTTCCGTTGAAGGTGACGGGCCAGTTGCTGTTGAAGTCTGTGCCGTCCAGTTTGAGGACGTGCAGCCGATTAGCCGCCGCCCCCGACGCGAATCGCCGCTCGTTGACGAGGATCTCCAGGATGCTGTCATTGTCCAGGTCGGCCAGGGTGGGACCGGTAATGATCCAGTTGTTGGTGAAGTTTTTGGGCCAGCCGGGCAAATCCTCACCTTGGTTGTCGAGGACGAATATTCGGCCCGGATTGATGGAGGCGGGCGCCCCGCCTGTTACCTGCACAATCTCGAGCGTGCCGTCGTTGTTGAGGTCAGCGACGGACGGCGGATACATGGCCGTGCCTTGCAGGGTTTTCGACCAGAGTAGGGCGCCGTTGCCGTCATAGACGTAGAGCATCCGGTTGGTGGCAAAGATGAGGTCATCGGTGCCATCACCGTTGATATCGGCCAAGGTCAGGCCCCTCATATTTTTGAAGTTAGGGCTGGACTCAAATTTCTTGGGCCAGCCGGGCAACTGCTGCAAGGTTGGTCGTGCGGGCTGACTCCTGAAGGGCAGCCGGAATTTCTACGGGCCTCACCTGCACAGCCCCTTGCGGATCGAGGTAGGCTTCCTGATACTGGGAAAAACCCGCGAAGGGGATGCCAGTCAATGAAAGAAATAATAAAAATTTTCTCATGGTAATGAAGTTTGTTTAGCTAAACATAGCTTTCGAAGCCTTCAGGCGCAAATTTTATGAAATACTTCTGTAAATGAATGGTGTTTTTATTCGGAATGTCTGTTTATATGAATAATAAAGTTTTGCTTGGCTAATAAGCAGGATAATTCTGCGGATTGCGTGCGGGCGCGGGCACAGAAGTACGCAAGTCTAGGTGTGGTGGCCGTCGGTTGGTCGCCACTACCGATGGCATCCTTTGTAAACCGGACAAAATCCGTTTCTTGGCCCCGCCTATGGACAATTCACCCATCTCTATCGCCTTCTATTTGCAGGAGGGCGTCGAGATTCTCGACTTCGCCGCCCCGCTGGAGGTGTTCTTCCACGCGGGCTACCGCGTGTTTACCGTTACGCAGACCGGGCAGCCCGTCCGGGCGCAGGGCGTGCTGACCGTCACGCCCGACTACGGCCTGCACGACGCGCCCCCTTCGGAGGTGCTGGCTTTTTTTGGGGGCCATGTGGACGCCGCCGCCGCCGATCCGGCCTTGCAAGCCTGGATAGCCCGCCGTCGTGCGGCTACGCGGTGCTTTTTCTCGGTCTGTACGGGGGCCTTCATCCTGGGGCAGGCGGGCCTGCTCGACGGGCGCGCCGTGACCACCTTTCACGCCCGGCTCGACGACCTGGCCGCCGCCGTGCCCACCGCCGATGTGCAGCGAAACGTACGCGTCGTGGACGCCGGCCCCGTCGTCAGTACGGCGGGCGTAACGGCCGGGCTGGACGGCGCCCTCTACCTGGTCAGTCGTTTGTCGGGACGCGCGGCGGCCTTGCGGGTGGCGCGCTACATCGAATACCAGGGAGAAATCCTGTCCGGTAACTCCTTATAAATGTGGTATTTCGCCATCTGTGTACCCACAGGGCACAGCATTTTTACGTGATTTATACTCACTCAAACGGTATTGTTACCGAAAATCTGATCGCGGTTCGTGCCTGCAGAATTCGAGCGTAGTTTCTACGGATTATTCTTGAAGACGTAAGGTGCGGATCGAAAAAAACAAAACATCAGCAGAGATGTACGTGAGGGAAGTAAAATTTTATTAGAAATAAATAATTATTAAAAATAATCGTGCAGTTCCGGGGAGATTATATTTATTAATTGCCCATGTCTGAAGTGTTAACGAGTGGCTACGAAGGGCGAACCGGGTGCAAGTTCCGGACAGCGTTCTTCCACGAGAGGCGGCTACTTTCGCCATTCATCCCCAAAGAAAACACTGGTAATTAGGCGGTTCAAGTAACGCCTTAAAGAAAGCTCTTTCGATATAGTTTTGACGATGAAACAGAACGGGACTGTCTTGTCCAGTTCGTAGCAGCGCACTACTATGGGAAAATTGTACCCTCGTTGGATAGGCTTTTGGGTCGGATGGTGTCTCCTGATGGGCTGGCCGGTGGCTTCGGCCTGGGCGCAGTGTTCGGTGCAGGTCAACGGTGGCCCGCCCACCACCGACCCGCGCCCGGTGTACCGCTGTATGGCCCCCGGCGATCCGGCCAACTATACGATCAACCTCAACGTGACGGGACCGGCCACCATCAACTGGGGCGACGGCAACACGTCCTCGGGTGTCAACGGCACTATCTCGCATACCTACACCACCACGGGCTCGTTTACCTACACCATCACGGGTTGCGGGGGTGTCACGACGGGCCACGTCGTCAACATGGTGCCGATCAACCGGGTGCCCGACCCGCTGACGATCACCGCGCCGGCTGGTACGGTGGACAACAAGCGGTGCGTGCCCGAAGACCTCACCTTCGAGATTCAGCCCCGCGACCCCAACGGGGCCGTCAATGCCTTCGCACAGTACGTAGTGGACTGGGGCGACGGCCAAACGGAGGTGATTGACATCCGCAAGTTCAACCTCAATGCCAACGGGCAGTCGGCGGGCGTGCCCCTGCCCATTACGCATACCTACCTGCCCGACCAGGCCGGTTGTCGGCTTTCGGTGCGCTTCACCTACCGCCACGCCTGCCCGGGTTTCAATCCCGCTACGCCGTCCGTGACTACGTTCGGCGAATACTTCTTTCTGGACGTAGATACGGCCCGCGCCGCACCCAATCCGGTAATTCTCTGCGGGCCTACTGACGTGACCCTCAACGACAATTCGATTTTCAACTGCCTCGACGACATTGACCGGCAGTTGCGCTGGGAACCCATCGCGGGGCTCAACGCGGGGGCCCTGCCGGCCTTGTTCGACGGCAACTTCCGGCCCTACGCGGCCGCCAACACGGTCACTATCCCCGAGGCGGCTTTCTATCCCATCCCGGCCGACCGCACCTACCGCGTCCGGATGACGATCCGCAACCAGTGCGGCGACGACGACGACGAAGTCCTCATCCGAATCGTGGAGCCAGAAGACCCCGTCTTTTCGGCCGTGTTCCCCAGTTGTCCGGGTACGCCCATGACCTTCACCAACAGCACGCCCAACCCGTTCGGTGTGCAGACCTACGAATGGGACTGGGGCGATGGCCAAACCGAAACCAACAACGGCGCGACGGTGGACCACAGCTACGCCATTGGGGGAAATTATTGGGTGAAGCTGACGACGGTTGTTAATGGCTACAACGGCCAGACCTGCCGCGTAACGGACTCCATTCAGGTAAGTGTACTGACGACGGTGACCCCGTTGGTCGAGGTAAGTCCGACCATCTTCTGCGACTCGGCCACGGTGGTGGTGCGCAACGTATCGGTCAATACGGCCGGAGCCGTTTGGGAACGCTGGCGCCTAGGGGGTAGCATCAATCCGCCCAACAGCAATACTTTTTTGCCCCCCTTGGGTACGTTCAACACCTCGCAGGCTGACAACCGCGTTGCGATTGTAACGGCCGGGCCGGACGATTCGAGCCGGACGATCCAATTTCCGTTCTGGGGACGCTACACCATTGAACTGTCGGCCCGTTCGGGCAGTTGCCCCACCACGACGGGCTTCGACCGGGTGTTTGTCTATCCGACGCCGCGCCTGCGCTGGAGCTTGTCCGACACCTTACTCTGCGCCGGGCAACCGCTGACGGTGCGCGACACCTCGCGCGTGCTGTTTACGGGCAATGACAGCCGGGGGCTAGACAATAACTTCAAGGACATCCGGTGGGAAATGCGCATCGGCGATACGCTGGTCAGTGCCAGCAACTGGCAGACCAACGACTTCGACACGCCGCGCCTGCAAGACTACACGTTCCCCAATCCGGGTACTTATTGGGTGAAGTTGCGGGTCTGGACGCGCTACTGCGAAACCGAGGACAGCGTGCAGGTGCGCGTACGCCCCAGCGTGATGCCCGTTTTCCGCATTACGCGCAACGACTGCGACCCCTCGCAGGTCACGCTGGTCAACGAGTCGGTGCCGGGGGGCATTACCGACCCGATACGCTACGAGTTTATCATCCGGCGCGAAGG
Source organism: Catalimonadaceae bacterium (assembly GCA_036734065.1). Lineage (GTDB taxonomy): Bacteria > Bacteroidota > Bacteroidia > Cytophagales > Flexibacteraceae > DAIMZG01. The sequence goes on along the minus strand of DAIMZG010000063.1, from coordinate 2,354 downwards.
CTCGCCGCCGTTCCGGGATACGATCCGCACCACGTCGCTCGATCCGCGCACCATTACGTTGCAGTACATCACGGGGGCTTTTACGCGCTACCGGATCAAAATCGCGGCCATCGTGGGTACGGGCGACGACGTGTGCCGCCTGGAGTCGAACGAGCGCACCGTGGACGTTGCCCAGGGCCCGAGCCTGACGCTGGGCCACGGCGAACTGATCGGTTGTACGCCCCATACGGTGTCGTTCAACCATACTTCTTTCAACTTTCCCTTCGAAACGGCGGCCTACCGCTGGGATTTTGGCCGGGGCGGCCCCGAAGTGGTGCTCGGTGCCAACGATCCGGTGCCTGCCCAGACCTACACCAACAACTCGGATACGATCCGGATTTTCAACGTGCGGCTGCGCGTGACCTACAACACCTGCGAGCTGATTCGTCAGGCCGTGGTACGGGTCTATCCGCCCGCCCGCCCGCAACTGACCATGCCCGATACGGTCTGTTCGGGGCAGTCGTTTGGCCTATCGGTTAACGGGCTGACGCAAAACTCCATCCGGTGGGTTTTCACCGAAGGGGCCAACGAAAGCTTTGTGCTGCAACAGCTCAACGTCACGCGCTCATTTGTCAACTTGGGCCTGACGCCCATTGTGGTGAACGTGCGCGTGGAGGGGCGCAACTCGTTTGGTTGCGAAGGCACGATCAACCGCAACATTGTGGTACTGCCGCAACTCAACCTCAACTTCGACGATCCCACCACGCCCATTTGCGCGGGCGAAACGATCAGTTTCTCGGCCAGCATCCCCAACGACAGTGTACACGGGGTGATTACGTACTTGTGGAACTTCGGCGATGGCAACTTCGATACCACCACCATACCGCAAAACACGCACACCTTTCAGAACCTGTCCACCAACGACCAGAGCTTTACGGTGCGACTGACGGCCCGCAACGCGGGCGGCTGCGACGTGACGCGCACGCAGCAGGTGGTGGTGCGCCCGCCCGTAACGGCCCTGTTTGTGGCCAGCCAGCAGCAGGGCTGCAGCCCGTTGACGGTCAACTTCGTTAACCAGTCGCAGCCGGGCAATGCCAATTTGCAGTGGTTTGTCACGCAGTTGCCCGGCACCGTGTCGGACAATCCGGCCCCGGCGCCCAATGGCAACTTGCAGTACACCTTCCTCAACACGAGCAATACCGAGGTGCTGCGCTACGCCGTTCGGCTCGAAGCCCGGCGGGGGGGATGCCTGAGCGTACACCACGACACCATTTCGGTGTTGCCCGTACCGACGGCCGAATTTACGATCGCTAATCCTTCGGGCTGTAGTCCCATCACGGCTACCTTCGACCCATCGGCTTCTTCGGCCGGGGCGCAGTATTACATCTGGGATTTCGGCGACGGCGTGCGCGATACGCTCACGACGCGCACCACCGTGTCGCACGTCTTTGCCAATGCCAGCCCTTCGCCGTTTACCTACACGGTACGCCTGCGGGTGGTGAGTGCGCAGGGTTGCGTAGCCGAAAAAACCGGGCAGGTAACTGTACAACCCACCGTAACGGCCAACTTTCAGTCCGACGTCACGGCGGGTTGCGGGCCGCTGACGGTCAATTTCCAGAACCTCTCGCAGAACGCCATCGGCTTTCAGTGGGCCTACCGCGTCAAGAATACGGGGCCATGGCTGCCCTTCCCGCTGCCGACGCTGGGCAACCAGACACTGGCCTTTCCCAGCCAGTCCATCACGGAGAACACCGTCTATCAGGTGCGGCTGACGGTAAACGGTATCGGGGGATGCAACGGGCAAATTGTGCGGGAAATCACGGTGCGGCCCACGCCGCTTGCCCAGTTGCAAGCCACGCCGATGGGCGGGTGCTCGCCGCTGGTCATCACCCTCGATACGACCGGCACGCTGGGGGCCAACCAGATTCGCTGGCAACGGCGCATCCGCGGCGTGGGAGACTTTGTCAATACGACGGCCCCCGCGTTGCAGGGCGACGGCACTTTCCGCCTGACGCTCGAAAACCTGACCGATACCTTGCAGATTCACGAGATCCGGCTCTTGGCGCAAGGCAACAACTGCGATGCGCAAGCGGTGGTGGTGATCTCGGTTGGACCGCAGATTCGGGCGCGGTTCGGGATGAGTGCGCGGGAAGGCTGCGGCCCGCTGACGGTGCAGTTTACCGACTCTTCTTCGTCGGCTACGCAAGTGCGCGAGTGGTACTTTGAAGGGCTGCCCGCGGGCAATAATGTGAGCAATGCCGTAAATCCGGTGCGGACGTTTGTGAGCATGTCGGCCACGCAAGTGACCCAGTACCCCGTCCGGCTCATCGCCAGTTTTGGCAACGGGCTTTGCTCGGATGTGTACTACGATACCA
>DAIMZG010000062.1:0-10386 GCA_036734065.1 Catalimonadaceae bacterium | reverse complement strand
TATTCAATTGCAGGGCCATTGAACCATCTTTGTACCAATGAGTACCATTATCACCCCCGTAGCTAACGACCTGTGTATCAGCGGACTGTTCTTACACCCCGGACGCGTGGGGGGCACCGAGCACTATTTCTACAACCTCCTACGGGGCTGGCCACAGCCTGCACGGGTCACCCTGCTGCTCAACGCGGCCTACCGAGGGCAATACGATCCGGTGGTCGAAGGCTTTGCCGTACGCTACATACCGCTGCGCCGCAGCCGCGTCTGGTACGACTACGGCCTGGGCTGGGCCGTGCCCGACCTGCGTAAGTTCAGGGCCGTTTTTTCACCCAATTACATCACCCCTTTGCGATGGGGCTTGCCGCACACACGGTTGGTGACCACCCTGCACGACCTGCAGTACCGCCACTATCCGGCGTATTTTTCGGCTTATAACCGGGCTGTGCTGCGCAGTGCGCACTTCCATACCCTGCGGGCCGCCAGCGCCGTGGTGGTGATCTCGGAGTTTGTCCGGCAAGATGTGCTCGCCCGCCACGGGGCGCACCTGGCCGACCGCCTGCGCGTAATTCCCAACCCGGTAGATTTTGGCCGTCTGGAAGGGCCACCGCCCGCCGATTGGGCACCGCCCCCCCGGCCGTACTGGCTGTCGGTGAGCGCCCTCTACGCCCACAAAAATACCCTGACGCTGGTGCGGGCTTTTCGGCAGTTCCGGAAGCAACACCCCGAATACACCCTGGTGCTGACCGGCCAACACCCGGCCCAACTGCTGGGCGAGGGCGCCACGCCCTATCACCGGACGCTGCTGGCCGAGATTGACCAGACCGAAGGCGTCGTTTTTACGGGCTATGTGCCCGACGCCGCGCTGGGCGCGCTCTATCGGCACTGCGCAGCCTTTATGTTTCCTTCTCTGTTTGAGGGCTTCGGGATGCCCGCCGTCGAGGCGATGGGACTGGGCCGACCCGTGCTGACCACCCGCTGCGCTTCCCTACCCGAAGTTACGCTGGGCCTAGCTCATTACGTGGACGATCCGCACGACCCCGAGGTCCTGGCCGATGCCATGTCGAAACTCATTGGCCAACTACCTGTCCATCAGCAAAGTGCCCTCGAAGTGGCGCCCCGCCTGCGCGCCGCCTACGCCCCCGAAAAGATTGCCCGCGCCTACCTGCAAGTGCTGCGCTGAAGCTCGGGATTGTTTTCTGGGCGGCCGGGCTTGGTCGGGTCACCCCTGTTTGCATCGTACCTGATTTTAGGGTGAATCGCCCGCACGCGTCCCGATTCAGATACCTTTTTCGAATACCTGTCGGTTGCCGGCTTGGTCGGTCACTTCGAGCCGGAACTGCCCCCGCAGCGGGCCCCCGTCGGCCGTTTCGGCCCAGAGCAGGTTGCGTTTGTGATCGTAGTTCATCAGCAGCCACCGTCCGTCGAGCGTCGCCCGAAAGTCCGCAATACCCGACTGCGCATCGGCGACCGTAAAGACCGCTTCGCGGCTGCTGACGCGCACGGGCCGCACCAGCGGAAAGTCGCGGTCTTCGGCCAACAGGAAAGTGCCGAGCTTTTTGGTGGTGAACACCAGCGTATCGCCCGCCCACTGTCCGCCCACGTGGCTGCGGCGGGTGCCGCTGCGCAGGTAGGCCTGCGTGCGGGTGTTGGGCGCCAGCCCGGGCCTAGCCGTCCGCCAGCGTACCGTGATGGGTTCGCGCAGGGGCACGGCGTAGTCGTGCAACCGCAGGCCATCCGGCGTATCGTCTATCTCCAGGTAGAGCGTATCGTAGAGCGCCTGGCCGGGCACCTCCACCGTGACCCGTCCGTGGCGGATCACGTTGGCCTGTCCCGGGAAGGCCACACCTCGGAAGGAGAAATAGGCCGTATGCCCCTCGGCACGGAGCGAATCGGGCAGGCCGCGGCGCATGTCCCACAAATAAAACGTGCTGCGTCCTTGCGCGTAGGCGGGTGGCAACACCAGTTTCTGCCGCTGGCTGTACATCACGGCCGGGCGGCTGGTGCCGGGCAGGTTTTCGGCCTCAATGCGCAATAAATTCTCTTGTAGCGAATAGGCAAAGCGTACCTGATTGGCCACCGGATCGGGGTCTACGGTCAGCACCCGTTCGGGGCGTACACCCCGAATGGTGAAGTCACAATAAGTGGTGTTGCCCATCACGTCGCGGAGGGTGATGCGCACCGGGTGGTCGCGCCCGTGCGCAATGCGCAGCGCCCCACGGTCGGCATTGGTGCGATAGAAGGGCAACTCATTGCCATCGGTGAGGTAGCAGCGCTGGCGTTTGGCTCCTTCCGAGACAAAAGCACCGTAGTCTTTGTGGAGGTTGATCTGGTTGGACTCGTCGAAGGCGAAAGTTTCCAGGTGCATCTCGTAGGCCAGGCTATCGCCCACGTGGACGGCTACGTAGGCCACCCCGTTGCGAAAGCCCGAACTGGATTGACGATCGAAGGCTTCGATTTCCAACCCCACCAGCCCGAACACCTCGACGGGCGCGGGCAGCGCGTAGTGACGCCCGCGGGCCACGGGCCGTACCAACTGCGGCTCGAACACCCCCGCCACGCGGGCATTGGCTTCGAGCGGCCGCAGTACCACCCGCGTCAGGAAAGGGGCTACGTCATCGGTAATTTCTTTGAACCCAAAGCGCAACGGATCGAGCGTCTTTTCATCGGCAGCGCGAATCTCGAAGTGCAGGTGTGGCCCCCCCGAACTGCCCGTGTTGCCCGACAACCCCACCAATTCGCCCCGACCGAGCGGCACCTCGCCCGGTTCGGGAAACAAGTCCACCACAAAACTTTGCTGCTGGTACTGCGCCCGGCGCACGTAACGGGCAATGGAGGCGCTAAAGCGGTCGAGGTGGGCATAGACCGTGCCCAGCCCGTTGGGATGGCGCACGTACACCACGTTGCCGTAGCCGTACGAAGACACCCGCACGCGGTACACGTAGCCTTCGGCGGCCACCGTGACGGGCAGGCCGATCCGGGCTTCGGTGCGGATATCGAGCCCCGCGTGGAAGTGGTTGGTACGCAACTCGCCCATGTTGCCCGACAGGGAGTTGGGCTGGCCAGGCTTTATAGGAAAAGTAAAGTACGAAGACGGATATTGAATCTGGGCGAAGGTGGCCAGCGGGCCACTCAGCAGCACCATTACCAGCCTCCACCAGCGGGACAGACTATACATAAGGATGTTACAAACCGCGGGCAAGCGGCATTATTTAACTTCAAAATCGAGCAGCAAACGCCCTTCGAGAAAGCCCTGCAATCGGTCGCCCACCTGCACCGGCCCCACCCCGGCGGGCGTACCCGTGAAGATCAGATCGCCGATGCGCAGCGAGATGTAGCGCGACAAGAACGAGACCAGGTAGTCGAACTTGTAGAGCATCAGGGCCGTGTGGCCCCGCTGGCGCGTTTGGCCGTTAACTTTCAGCTCGAAGTGCAGGTCTTGCAGGTCAGAAAAATCGCCCACAGGCACAAACTCCGAGATCGGTGCCGAGCCGTCGAAACCTTTGGCCAAGTCCCACGGCAGGCCTTTGCTTTTGAGGCGGTTCTGCACGTCGCGGGCCGTAAAGTCCACCCCCAGACCCACGTGGTCGTAGTAGCGGGGGGCGAAGGCCTCTTCGATGTGCTTGCCGGGCTTGCAGATACGGAGCACCACTTCCAGTTCGTGGTGGACGTCCTGGGTGAAGTCGGGGTAATAGAAAGGGGCATTGTGGCGCAGCAGGGCCGTATCGGGCTTGCTGAAGACCACCGGCTCGGTGGGCTTTTCATTTTGCAGTTCGGCGATGTGCTCGGCGTAGTTGCGGCCGATGGCCAGGATTTTCATAGACGTAGGGGTGAGAACAAACTTCGGAAAAAAAACTGCGGAAAAAGAAGCCCTCAGCCCGAGATGATACTGATGATCCAAAAAATGAAAGTCAACACCCCTATCACCCCGATCTGCATCCAACGGCCCAGGTACTTAATGGCCGCCAGGTACCAGGGATCTTCGGGCTTCACCTTGATGAGGCGAATCTTGAATTTCTCGGCCTGTTCTTGTTCGCGATCCTGGCGTTGTCGGCCAGCGGCCCGCTCGTCGGGATACAGGTAAGCCCCGCAGTGTTCGCAGCGGTCTTCGGCGTGGTTGCCTTCGGCCTTCGACCAGTTGCCGCAGTTGTCGCATTTGACTTGCTTGCTCATCAGAAAAAATTAAGAGGTACTACGCAAAAAATCGTCTATCAAAGACAGCGTCGCCGGGATGGCTTCAAAGTTGAGGGTATGGCCTACCCTAGGTAATACGTGGCACTGCCCCTGCGGGATGGCGGCGGCCGTTTCGCGGCCCATTTCGGGCGTACAGAGCAAGTCTTCGGCCCCTTGCAACACCAACACGGGCACGCGCACCTCCCCAAGCGCCGGGCGAAAATCGCCGCGCTGGGCCGTACCGGCCATCAGCTTGCGCAGGGCTTCGGCGCTCAGTTCTTGCCCGGTGCGCATCTGTTTGAGCTGCGCCACGGGAATGAGCGGCTGCGCAAAATAAGTGCTCCCCAGCACAAAAGGCAGCATCACGTTGAGCATGAGGGCGTAGCCACCCGCCTGCAGGGCTTTTTCCCACGCCTCGCCGATGGCTTCGAACAGGGGCGTAGGGTACGAAAAAGTCGAAAGCAACACCCCCTTCACGAACCGCTCCGGATAGCGCGCCAGCAAGTGCTGGGCAATGCCACTGCCGTAGGAAATCCCCACGGGCACGGTGCGCTCGGTATTCAGGGCGTCGAGCAAATGCACGACGTCGGCCGCGTGCTGGTCGTAGGTACGGGCATCGCCCGTTTTGTCCGATTGCCCCTGAAAAATCAAGTCCACGAGCACCATTCGGTAGGTTTCGCGCCAGGCCATCACGTAGGGTTGCCAGTTGAGCGTGGACTGGGACAATCCATTGAGGAACACCAGGGTGTAGGGCGCATCGTCGGGACCGTACACTTCGTAGTGCAGGTGCAGGCCATCGGGCAGGGCGTGTTTCATTGTAGTGAAGGGTTAGCTTTTCGTGGTTAAGGTGTAGTTTTCTATACCGCATTGGTGCCGAAAATGATACCTGTCTAACAACCAAGTAACTTCGGGCGTACGCCAAAAAAATATTTGGCGGTCAAAATCCTGTCTGCTATATTTGTGACCGCATTCAGAAAAGCGGGTCATTTGGCCTTCTCACTGACCGATGGTGTAACTGGCAACACGTCTGATTTTGGTTCAGAAGAGTCTAGGTTCGAGCCCTAGTCGGTCAACAAAAAACCCTTTCCCCATCGGAAAGGGTTTTTTCATGCTACGAAGTTGCCTCCCGCTGTCTGGCTTCGGTGTAGAGTGTGGTCAGCAGCCGCTCGTACGACTGGGGCAGCGTGCACTGCCGCCGAACCATCACGCGCTGTTCGGTCTCCAGAAACTTGTCCAGCTCCCAACGGCGCCCGTCGCTGCCACCCCAGCTAAAGTCCGGCACAAACTTGGGCGGAAAGTTGCTCCCAAACACGTTGGCGCCCACGCCTACCACCGTCCCCGTATTGAACATCGTGTTGATGCCCACCTTGGCGTGGTCGCCCATCATGAGACCGCAAAACTGCAGCCCTGTCGGTTCGAACTGCCCCGTGCCGTAGTGATAGAGCCGCACGTCGGCGTAGTTGTTTTTCAGGTTGGAGGTGTTGGTATCAGCCCCCAGGTTGCACCACTCACCGATGACGCTGTTGCCCAGGTAGCCTTCATGGCTTTTGTTACTAAAGCCCATCACCACCGAATTGCTCACCTCGCCGCCCACCTTACACCCCGGCCCCACGGTGGTATCGCCCCGGATTTTGGCACCCATGCTGATCACCGAGCCCGCCCCCAGCACAAAGGGCCCGCGGATGAGCGCCCCTTCCTGCACTTCGGCGCCCAGTCCGAGGTAGATAGGGCCATTTTCGGCGTTGAGCACGGCGGCCCGCACGCGGGCACCCGGCTCAAGAAAGACTTGCTCGGGGGCATAGACCGTTGTGGCAAAGTCGGCCACGGGCGCCGACAAACGGCCCGCCGTTACCCGCCGGAAGTCGGCCCGAATCTGGGCGCCGTTGTGGCGAAAAACGTCGTAGCCCCGGCGCAGGAGCGTAACGGGTTTGGCGTAAGGCACCACCTCCCAAGGCATAGCCAGCAGCGCCGCCACGCTGTGGGGTTCCCGCTTAGGCGGCAGGCGGGCGGCCAGCAACGTATCTGCCTGCACCAGGGCTTGGCCGGGCGCGAGCCGCTGCAGGGCGTCCACCACGTCGCTTTCGGGGCAAAGGCCACCGTTGATGGCCCAGAGCGGTACGTTGGGCAAAGGCGGCAGCCGCAAAAGCGGCAGGTGTGTCAAAAACTCACCCCCGACGCCCAGCCAGGAGGCCCATTTTTCGGCCACCGTCAGGATGCCCACCCGCAGGGCCGCCACCGGACGGGTAAACGTGAACGGCCGCAGGCCTGCCTGCTGGCTCGGCTCGTCGAAGAGAAGGTAGCGCATCGGGCACAAAAAAAGTCTTCGCGAGGAAGACTTCATAGTGCCGGGCCGTAAAAACCCTATTTCTTGTAGCGGCGGTTGAATTTCTCGACCCGTCCGGCCGTATCTACGAACAACTTCTTGCCCGTGAAGAAAGGGTGCGAATCGGAAGATACCTCCACTTTGATCACCGGGTAGGTATTGCCTTCAAACTCTACGGTTTCCGACGAGCCCATCGTCGAGCGGGTCAGGAACATGTGGCCAGACTGCAGGTCTTGGAAAACCACTTCTTTGTAGGTGGGATGAATATCTTTTTTCATAACGAATGTATAGCTCGAATCAGGGCCGCAAATTTAGGTATTAACCTCAATTTTACCAAAAATCGGTACGAGAAAGGCGTTATTCATCGGTTGTAGGCCGCGCCTTCTGTATATTTTTTCTCCGATGAATTAATTCCTTGTCAATAATCACGTGGCTTTTAGTATTATTGCTCACGTAATATTATTTCTAAACATTCCCGTATATGCGTAGGTATCTCCCCTCTTTCCGCAAGGCGACGTGGATCATTTTATTTTCCCTCTCGGCGGCCGTCGCGACGGCCCAACCCGGCGGCGGTCCTCCGTCCGATCCCGGGCCACCCGTTGATCCGGCAGCCATTCCGGTGGACGGCGGCGTAGGTCTGCTGGCAGCAGCTGGCGTAGCCCTGGGGGCGCGCTACTTCCGCAAGGGCAAAGCTCGTCCCGAAGCCTGACTTCTATTTCTGGTCTTTTGAGAACCGCCGTGCACGAGCACGAGCGGTTTTTTTGTAAAAGTTTCTCTCAAATTTCATTGATAAACGCCGCAAACATTGCATTGCTCGTTTTTTTGTTTCTATTTTGTGAATATTTTAATAAGAAAATTTAATTTTTAATATATCATAACCGATGACTTCTCCGCTACGAACAAGCTGGTTACTAGGCCTTTTGCTATTGCCCGCCCTCTCGGCAATGGCCAATCAGGCACCCATCGCGCGCGACACCACCATCAATACTCGACAAGGGCAGGCTACCAACTTCTGCCTGGAGAGCGTGACCGATCCCGATGGCGACGACCTGGTTTTCTCTCCCATATCGCTACCTTTTCAGCAGGGTTCTCTTTTCCTGCTCGACGATACTGAAGGGTGCTATTTCTTCCAGTCTTCACTCAGCTTTCAGGGCACGCTCACGCTGCCCTACGTAGTCAGCGACGGGCAACTGAGTGATACGGCCACGCTGACCATTGTGGTAGGCCCGCGCAACCGCCGCCCTACGGCCCAAGATCAGAAACTGCAAACGCCCTTCGAAACGCCGCTGGCCTTGCAACTGACTGGGTCAGACGCCGACGGCGATCCGCTCACGTTCCAGATTTCCGTGCTGCCCTCCCACGGTACGTACACGCTTGACTCCGAGACCGACTCCCTCATCTACACCCCCAACGCCGGATTTTCCGGACAAGACAGCATTGGTTTCCGCGCCAGCGACGGCGATATTCCCTCGCGCCTGGGCTACATCCGCATCACGGTCCTCGACGACGACACGGGCCTGGCCCCCTTTTCAGTAACCGATTATGTGCTGGTGAATGCGGAAACCAACGAAGACATTGGCCCTTTGCTGGACGATGACACCCTTTTTTTGAGCGAACTGCCCTCACCCCTGCTCAGCGTGCGGGCCAATACCAATCCCGACGTGGTGGGCAGTGTAGTGTTCGAACTCAACGGTAGCTTTTTCAACCTGGAAAACACGGCGCCCTACGCGTTGGGTCAAAACCAGGGCCCCGATTATTTTCCTGTCAAGTTTCAGATGGGCATCCCCTACGTATTGACGGCTACGCCCTACAGCGAAGCGCAAGCGGCGGGCGAAGCAGGTACGCCCCTGACGGTCAACTTCATGATGATGACTGCCCCGACACCGCCCGCCGCTGAAACGGGCACTTTCTCGCTGATTGATGCCGACAGCAACCAAGACCTCGGCCCGCTGGCCGATGGCGACACGCTCGACCTGGGCAGTTTGCCCACCGACCAACTCACGCTGACTTATGACATTGACCCCCAAGGCATTGGCAGCGTAGTCTTCGAACTCAACAATAAGTTTTACAACCTGGAAAACAACTTTCCTTATGCCCTCAACCAAAACCAGGGGCTAGACTTTTTTGCTGCCAAGTTTGCGGTTGGGCGCAACACGGTGAAAGCCACGCCCTACAGTGCCCCGCAGGGCGGCGGCACGGCGGGAACGTCGGCCACCATCTCGTTTTTTTACCTGCCGGGCATCGTAGATTTTGTGCTGGTCAACGCCGACAATAACCAGGACATCGGCCCCCTCCAATCGGGCGATCTCTTGGTGGCCGACGAACTCCCCACGCAAAACCTGAACATCCGCGCCAACACCCGCCCGGCCGAAGTGGGCAGTGTGTCCTTCACCCGCAACGGGACGTTTTTCAACCTGGAAAATGTGTTCCCCTACGCCTTCGGGCAGGATATTAACGGCAACTACTTGCCGGTCAACTTTGCGTCGGGCGACTACGTGATCGGCGCCACGGCCTTTTCGGAGGGTGGTGCCGGAGGCGAAGCGGGCCGCACCCGGGCCGTTAGCTTCAGCTACGTATCGGCCACCGGTGCGGGCGGAGGTCTGGCCAGCAACGCCGCATCCCGCGCATTTCCCAACCCCTTCGACCATCAGCTCACGCTGCAATTCGACGACCTGCGCCAGGCGGGCCCGCTGACGGTCCGACTCTACGACGCCGTCGGTCGGCAGGTATTTGCGCAAGAAGTTGCCCTGACTAAAGACGCGGCGCTCACTACTTTGCGCCTACCCGAACTGCCCCGGGGCATGTACCTGCTCCGCCTAGCGGGCGTCGTCACCGAGAGCCACCGCTTGGTGCGTCAATAAACTGGCCGCAAGCTAGCCGCATCGGGCAATGGCATAGGACATTGCGCGCCGCAAGGCGCACTCGCTTCGGAAGCTCGGCGAGGGCTTTCCTTGGGGGCGCTTCAACGTCTTTGCAAAGTCATTCCCGGCATGTTTGCGCCACGCAGCGCAGCCTGCCAAAACAATTTTGAAGGCCAGCTCTTTCCGATGTGGGGGGCTGGCCTTTTGCTTGCGTCGCTAAGGTTGGCGGACGAATGCATACGTCGGAAACTGCCGGGGCAAGCCCAATTTTTAGCAATCGCTCGCTTGGCGTACCCCAAAAATTTCCCCACCTTTAATCACCCAAATACACTTTCGTTTGAAAATAGCAGTACCCAAAGAGACCGACGCGCTCGAAAGACGCGTCGCCCTCACGCCCGACGCCGTCAAGAATTTGCGCAAAGCTGGGTTCACGTGCTCGGTGGAAACACACGCCGGCGTTGGTGCCCACTTCCTCGACGAGGCCTACGTCCAGGCGGGCGCTGAGGTGGTTTCTGATACCGATGCCCTCTACGCCAGTGCCGACCTGGTGCTCAAAGTAAACGCCCCTACCCCCACCGAGGCCGAAAAAATGCGTGACGGCGCGGCGCTCATCTCATTTTTGTACGCCTACACGGTGCCTGATCTGCTCGACGTCTTGCAACGCAAACGCATCACGGCTTTTTCGATGGACGCCGTACCGCGCATTTCGCGCGCGCAAAAAATGGATGCGCTCAGCTCGCAAGCCAACCTGGCCGGCTACAAGGCGGTGCTGCTAGGCGCCAATGCGCTGGGCAAAATTTTTCCCCTGCTGATGACGGCAGCGGGCACCATCACCCCGGCCAAAGTGCTGATTTTCGGGGCGGGCGTGGCCGGTTTGCAAGCCATCGCCACGGCCCGGCGGCTGGGGGCCGTGGTGGAAGTGACCGACGTACGCCCCGAAACCAAAGAACAGGTCGAGTCGCTGGGCGGGCGCTTTTTGCAGGTGGAAGGCGAGGGCGTCGAGACGGCGGGCGGCTACGCCCGCGACGTGTCGGA
>DAIMZG010000061.1:0-10644 GCA_036734065.1 Catalimonadaceae bacterium | reverse complement strand
ACTGCACGAAAAAATCCGCTACTGGCGCCGCCACGCGGGGCTGACCCAACACCAATTGGCTGATCAGATCGGCATTAAGCGGTCGCGGCTGGGGGCCTACGAAGAGGCCCGGGCGCAACCCCCGGCCGAATTGCTGGCCCGCATGGCCCGCGTGTTCGGTATTGACCCGCAGGAACTGGCCCGCCACGATGCGCGGCCTGCGCCCCGCGCCGGGGCGGGACGCACCAGGCAACGGCCTTTGGTGTCGCCGTCTCCGTCATCACACGTGCGCAAGCGGCCACAGCCTGCACTGCGTACGCCACCTGCGGAAGCAGCGGCGCGCGACCGCACCCCGCTAGAGTGGGTCGAAGACCCGGCGGCCTACGCCCAGCAGCACGCCGACCCGGCCTACTTGGCCAGCTTGCCCCGCCTGTACTTACCGATGTGGCCCGTGGGGGTCGCAGGCCGGGCTTTTGCCTTCGGCGACCAGACGTTGATCGCCACTCCCGCGCGCGACTGGCACGCGCTCGACGCCCAGCATACCTACGTGTTGGTTACCCGACAGGGGCTGCACTGGCTGGCCGTGCGCAACGAGCTGGCCAAGGCCGGCCGCCTGGTGGGCGTACCCGACGGGCCGGTGGTGATGGCCGCCGACCTGCGCGAAGTGTGGGAAGTACGCCTTTGCTTGGGGCCGCCCCCCCGGCCCGCCCACGAGCCGCTGGCCGAAAGCGTCCGCACCTTGCAGCGGGAGGTGGCCTGGCTCAAGGCCCAACTCAAATAGGGCGGGGGCGGGGTAATGCGCTTTTCCGTTTTCGGAATTGTGGCCACTTTTTTCTTGTAGAAGAAGAAGCCTGCGGGCGTGCGGTGGCAAGTCGGTTTGTGCAAACATGCCTTTGGCCTTACCTTCGGGCGGTTAGCCCCTACGCTTTTGACCACCGAACTTTCCTGGATAGACACCCACGCGCACCTCTACGCCGACACCTTCGCCGACGAGCAAACTGCCGCCCTCGTCCGGGCGCAGACCGCCGGGGTGCAGCGCATTTATCTGCCCAACATTGACGTGGACTCCATCGGGCCGTTGCGGGCACTGGCCGCTGCCCACCCTGCCCATTGCTTCCCGATGATGGGCCTTCACCCTTGTTCGGTGAAGGCCGATTTTGAAACCCAACTGCAACGCATCGAAACTGAACTGCGCCAGCATCCCTACGTGGCCATCGGCGAGATCGGGACGGATCTGTACTGGGATCGTACGTTTTGGGCGCAGCAGCAAGTGGCGTTCCGCACGCAAGTGGGTTGGGCACCCGTTTTTGACTTGCCGATTGTGATTCACTGCCGGGAGTCGTTCACCCAAACCATCGAAATGCTGGAAACCATGGCCATTTCCGGCTTGCGGGGCGTGTTTCATTGCTTTACGGGCACCCTCGACGAAGCCCGTCGCGCCCTCGACTTGGGCTTTCACCTCGGTATTGGGGGCGTGGCTACCTTCAAAAACGGCGGGCTCGACAAGGTGCTGCCGCACATTGGGCTGGAAAAAATACTGCTCGAAACCGATAGTCCCTACCTGGCACCCGTACCGCACCGGGGCAAGCGCAACGAAAGTGCTTATATTCCCTTGATTGGCCGGCGCGTGGCCGAACTAATGGGCCACAGCGTGGCCGAAGTGGCGCGCATTACCACCCAAAACGCCTTGCGGCTCCTGGCATGAACTACCGGATGGTACACATCAATCCGGCCGCCCCGGCCCGGCCCGAAGCGTCGGTGCTGGCCATTTATACGGGTGGCACGCTGGGCATGACCTTCGACCGCAAAAGCCGCCTGCTGGTGCCCTTCGATTTTGAGCAAGTGCTCGACAACCTGCCCGAATTGGCCCGCTATCAGTTTGACCTGACCGTCATTTCGCTCGACCCGCTGCTCGATTCGGCCAACCTGGAGCCGGCGCACTGGCTGGCCCTGGCCCGCCTGATCGACGAACACTACGAGGCCTACGATGGGTTTGTGATCTTGCACGGCACCGATACGATGGCCTACAGTGCCTCGGCCCTGAGCTTTTTGCTGGAAGGGCTGCACAAGCCGGTGGTGTTTACGGGGGCGCAACTGCCCATCGGGGTGGCACGCACCGACGCGCGGAGCAACCTCGTGTCGGCCCTCGAAATCGCCAGTGCGCGTCACGAGGGACGGCCCGTAGTGCCAGAGGTGTGCATATTTTTCAATCATCGACTTTTTCGCGGCAACCGCGCCCGCAAGGTGGAAAGCGGGCGGTTTGCAGCCTTCGAGTCGCGCAACTATCCGGCCCTAGCCGTAGCGGGCGTACAGATCAGCTACCGGCCCCACGCGATCGGGTACAACCGGCCCGCGGGTCCTTTGCAAATTGGCCAGGCGATGGATACGCGCGTGGCGACACTGCCGCTCTTTCCGGGGCTGAGCGAGGCCTTGTTGCAAAGCGTCTTGCAGACCCCCGACTTGCGGGCGTTGGTGTTGTTGACCTACGGCTCGGGCACGGCGCCCACCGTGCCGTGGCTGACGCAGGGACTGCGACACGCCATTGACAGCGGACTGATCGTGTACAACGTGTCGCAATGCCTGGGGGGCGAAGTAGTGCAAGGGCGCTACGCCACCAGCCGCCACCTGGCCGATATTGGGGTACTGAGTGGACGTGATATTACGCACGAAGCGGCCCTGACCAAACTCATGTACGTGCTGGCCCAGCCGGGCGACACTACGGTCATGGCGCAGTTGCTGGGCGAACCTTTGCGGGGGGAGATGCGGGCCGGTGCCACCGTAATGCCCTCCACCGGGCATTTGGCGTAGTTAACTGATCAGAAAGTGGTTACGCAAGTGGGGGGACGGAAAATGATTAAGATCATAAACTACATTTGCATTAGGTCGCATTTCTTGATTTCTTTGCGTCAGTTTTTTACTGAAACGACATACAGAGAGGTGCCCGAGTGGTTGAAGGGGCACGCCTGGAAAGCGTGTATACCGGTAACGGTATCGAGGGTTCGAATCCCTTCCTCTCTGCGGATGTATCAGAACTCCTTCCCAACTCAGCCAACCTGTAGTGAGCCTGTCACCCAATTCTTGTTTATTTTAACCCGTTTCGTTTCAAAATGCACATTATGAAAAAGTTATTTGCGTTGGCAATGCTTTTGGGCGCTATGCTCTTTGGCTTTTCTCCACTCCATGCGCAGGATACCATGGCTGACACCATGGCTGCCGATACGGATACTATGGGAGCTGCGGCTGACGAACCCATGATGGCCGAAGCCGAAGAGGCCTCCCCCGTAGCCAACGAAGATGCGGTAGAGGTGGAAAGCCGTGGTTTTCATCAGGTCATCAAAGAGAAGTTTATTCAGGGCGGTGTAGCCTTCATGACGCCCGTACTGATTGTGTTAATTCTGGGATTGGCCATCGCCATTGAGCGCATCATTACGCTCAACCTAGCCACTACCAACACCCGTAAGTTGCTCGTTCGCGTAGAAGAAGCTCTTAATACGGGCGGTGTGGACGCCGCCAAGGACGTAACGCGCAACACCAAAGGCCCGGTGGCCTCCATTTTTACGCAGGGCCTCATGCGCTCTTCCGAAGGCATTGACATGGTCGAGAAGTCCATTGTTTCCTACGGCTCCGTCGAGATGGGGCGCCTCGAGCGCGGATTGGTATGGCTGTCGCTATTCATTGCCCTGGCGCCGATGCTGGGCTTTATGGGTACCGTTATCGGGATGATTGACGCCTTCGACGCCATTGCGGCGGCGGGCGACGTATCGCCTGGCCTGGTGGCTGGTGGTATTCAGGTAGCTCTTATTACCACGGTGGCCGGTCTGGTCGTAGCCATCATCCTACAAGTATTCTACAACTACTGCGTCTCGAAGGTGGACTCGCTGGTCAACCAGATGGAAGATGCCTCCATCTCGCTGGTGGACATACTGGTGCGCCACAAGTTTGGCCGCCAACTGGACGTTGAATCAGCTACTGTCACCACCAAAACGCCCACCGTATGATTGATGCCATGCTTTATCTTGGCTATGCCCTGCTGATTGGGTGCGCCATTGCGGCAATTGTACTACCGCTAATCAGTTCGCTGAGCAACCCGCAATCGCTGGTTCGTGGCGGTATTGGGGTTGGTTTTTTGGTGGTAGTATTCTTTATAGGCTATGCCGTCTCGGGTGACGAAGTAACCCCGCTTTTTGCCCGCCAGGGCGTAGATGCTGGCCTGTCCAAGTTGGTAGGCGGTGCCCTGATCATGTTCTACGTCATGGCCGTGCTGGCCATTGTGGGCATTGTGTATTCCGAAATATCCAAAATACTGAAGTAGCATGCCCAGAGATCGTAATCCACCCGAAGTGAATGCCAGTTCGATGGCGGATATCGCTTTTCTGCTGTTGATCTTTTTTCTCGTGACCACGACCATCGCGTCGGATAAAGGGCTGCCCATTACCCTGCCGCCCAAGCGAACCGACGAAACGGATCAGATGCGCGTCAACGAACGAAACGTGCACACTATCCTGATCAATTCGCAGGACAAGTTGCTCGTAGAAGGCGACCCGATGGAGTTGGGTAACCTCAGAGAATCGGTAAAGCGCTTCTTGGCCAACAACGGCGAAGACCCCGATATGTCGGAAAGCCCGCAAAAAGCCGTCGTCTCGATTAAGGCCGACCGGGGAACAGGCTACGAAACGTACATTCAGGTGCTCGACCAGATCAAGGCCGGCTATCACGAACTGCGGGCGCAGTATCTGGGCATTACCCTCGAAGAATACCTGGCCCTCAAGTACGACGGCGACGACAAGGTGCAAGAGGATGTCGAGAAGTACGAACGCGCCAAAGCCGCCTTTCCGCTGCAAATTTCTGAGGCCGAACCCACAACCGCCGGAGGTAACTAGCCATGTCAAAGTTTAGGAAGAAGAAAAAGGGCTTGCCCACCATCTCGACAGCCTCGCTGCCCGACATCGTGTTTATGTTGCTGTTCTTTTTCATGGTCTCTACCAAGATGCGGGATCAGGAGTTGCTCGTCGAGCAGCGTATGCCTGTAGCTTCGCAACTGCAAAAGATCGCGAAAAAGACGTTGGTTAACTATGTCAATATCGGCAGGCCCAAAGACGGTCGCTTTGGCGAGGAGCCGCGCATTCAGGTCAACGACGTGTTCATTGAGCCGCGCGAAATTCCGCAGTTCGTCGAGCAAGCCAAGGCCGACATGCCCGAGTATGACCGCGAGAAAATCATCATCTCGCTGCGCATTGACCGCGAAGCGAGAATGGGTATTGTCACTGACGTGAAGCAGCAATTGCGCGAGGCCAATGCCCTCAAGATCAACTATTCTTCCAATCAGGGAGCAGTAGAATAAGCGTTTACACAAAGGCGGATTTCTCGTTGCGAGAAGTCCGCCTTTGTTTGCTTTCGTACGTACTAGTAGCTAGTTTTACAACCCGTTTATCCGGAGTGTTAGCTCAGTTGGTTCAGAGCACTACCTTGACAGGGTAGGGGTCACTGGTTCGAATCCAGTACACTTCACGAAAAAGCCCCGTTACACGTCGTAGCGGGGCTTTTTGCTTATTCCTGTAGCTTGTTGACAAATGTATCAGTAAGCAGGCTTGTCAATATCGGGCTTGTCGGTGTTGCGGTTGGGGTTGCTGCCCCGCAACAGGTCCGGAGCCGGGTTGCCGTCCTCGTCCAGGTATTTTTCCTCAATCTCTTCTTGGCGTTTCAACGCCTCCGCATCGGGTGCCACCTTGGTGGACGCCTTGGATTTGCCGCTGTCGGTCGGGTTCGATTTGGTTTGGGGCGAGGGGTTGTTGCGTTCTACGTCTTCTAAAGGCATAAAAGTAGTTGTTCAGAGGTGAAAAAAAGACGGTGCTGTGCAGCACCTATCTTGTTTTACCCCTTTGTACGCTCGAAAGTTACCCTCTGGCCGGGCCAAGCAGTTGCGCCAGCCAGCGGGCCGAAGCCTTGACGTAGCGTTGCTGCGTCTTGAAGTCCACGTACACCAAGCCAAACCGGGGCTTGTAGCCCTCGGCCCATTCGAAGTTGTCGAGCAGCGACCAGGCAAAAAATCCGCTCACATTGGTTCCCTCCTGTTTGGCGCGCAGCAGTTGGCTGAGGTAGTCTTCGAAAAAGCGGATGCGTGCCTGGTCGTTGACCTGATCTTTCTCGAGGACGTCGTCGAGCGATATCCCATTTTCGGAGACGACCAGTTCGCGCACGCCCGGGTAGCGGCCAAATCGCGTCAGCACCTCGTACATGCCCTCCGGATAAATTTCGTAGCCCATGTTGTTGCAGGGCACGCCCCGTACGCGCGCGCTTACCTCCTTGGCAAATACCACTGGCGGAAAAAGGCTGAACTTGATGGCCAGCCGACAGTAATACTGCACACCGATAAAATCGAAGTCAAAGACCATGCGCGCTTCGTCGCCGGGTTGCATGAAGCCTTCGAGGCTGCGCAAGGCCGTGAAGCCGTCGTAGGGATAGCCCAAGCCCAGGGCCGGCTCGATGTAGAGACGGTTGAGCAGGGCGTCCACCCGGCGAACGGCGGCCACGTCGCGGGGCAAGTCGCGGTGCGGCGTCAGCGCAAAGGTGGCAAACGAAGTACCGATGCGGGCGTGCGGCAGAAAGTCGCGCAACACGCGCCCCCCTTCGGCCTGGCAGAGCACCGCGTGGTGCGCGGCCTTGAGAAAGTCGAGGATGCTTTTGCGGCCAGGGGCGTGGTAGCCCGTGCCGTAGCCAAAGCCAACGAAGGCGCTCGGCTCGTTGAGCACCAGCCAGTCGTGTACCCGGTCGCCAAAGTGATGGGCGCAGGCGGCGGCGTAGTCCGAAAACCAGCCCAGCATATCCCGGTTGGTCCAGCCGCCCCGGTCTTCGAGGGCCTGGGGCAAATCCCAGTGGTAGAGGGTTACCCACGGCCGGAGGCCATTTTCGAGGCAGGTATCAATCAGCCGGTCATAATAGGCTATGCCCCGCGGGTTGAGCGCGCCGGTGCCCGTCGGAAAGAGGCGCGTCCAGGCAATGGAAAAGCGGAAATGCCGTAGGCCGAGCTCACGGGCCAGGCGCAGGTCTTGCGGATAGCGGTGGTAGAAGTCGCAGGCATGGCGGGCCTTCGCTCCCCGGCGCACTTTGCCCTTGGTGTGCACAAACCGATCCCAGACCGACTCGCCCTTGCCGTCGGTTTGCGTGGCGCCCTCCACCTGAAAGGCCGAAACGGCCGCCCCCCACGAGAAATCATCGCCGAAATCGGTACGTTGAAGAGGCGTAGCGGCCAGTGGTTGCGTCGGATGCGAAAGTGGGCGCGGGGTGGCGGCCAGCGCGTCGGGGTCGGCCGACGAAAGGAAGTGGGAAAAAGATCGAAAATTCATGCGTAATACGCGCGCGGCGGGGCCGCTGGGCAAGGCGTTGCCGTGCGCTGAACAGACGGGTTTTAGGCTTGTACAACTCGTACCGTGGGGCACTTTCGGTCAAAGGCGGTCAGGAAAACAAAAGCAGTGCCGTTAAGGTCGGCGTTTTTTTGGGCACTCCGATACCTTACGAACAAAAGCGAAAAAGGGCTAGGCCGATGGGTGTAACTTTTGGCAGACTTGTAGCCCGGGAGGGGATCGGCGTCTGCACGTCCAGCAGGAGTGCCGACAAACGAAGGGAAACTTAACAGAGTGTTTACATTTTTGTTAAACAAAAATATTTATGACTTGTTCATTTCGTGACACAGGTTAATTCACCCCCATATTTCTGATAACCATGAAGCGAATGTTGATGATAGCCGTGCTGATCGCGGCCGGATCGTGGGCACAGGCCCAATCGAAGCACGTATTGCGGGTAGAACTGGAAAACGCCAAAGGAGGGC
Source organism: Catalimonadaceae bacterium (assembly GCA_036734065.1). Lineage (GTDB taxonomy): Bacteria > Bacteroidota > Bacteroidia > Cytophagales > Flexibacteraceae > DAIMZG01. The sequence goes on along the minus strand of DAIMZG010000061.1, from coordinate 2,840 downwards.
AAGGCAAGTGCCACGCTTGCCTATTCGAGCAGGCAGAGGGCTTTCCGACCGAACCAGAAAAGGCTCGCCAATGTCTTGCGGCCCCCGTGGCGGGCGGAAAAAGCACGCTGGTCTTTCGGGATCTGCCGACGGGCACCTACGCCGTAGCGGCCTACTACGACCGCAACGGCAACGGCAAACTCGACAACAACGCCTTTGGCATTCCCAGCGAGCCAAATGCCGCCTCCAACCAGGCCAAAGGGCGCTTTGGCCCGCCCCCTTTCGACAAGGCCAGTTTCCGGCTTGCCCAGGCGGAGCAAAAGATTGTGATTAAGTTCGATAACTGAGTCTCCGCTGGCCCGGATGTCTGGTAGTCCGCCAGTTTGTTCGGGCGCGTTCCTCCGAAAGTTTTTGACTGAAATACCTCCGAGGTCTTGTGCGCGGTGCTTGGCCAACCTCAGCGGTGCGCCATTTGCAGAAAAAGCAAGCAAACGGCGCATCTGTCCGGAAAATTAACATTATCTTGATCCACAGATCAACGCGCTTCCGGCGCACGGGTATGAAAAATGCAAGGATGGTGCTAATGGTCTTTCTCCTGACTAGTGGCTGCGACTGCGAGAAAGACATCGAAGTGGGGCGTTTTCAACTCACCGAGGCTTCTACCCGATTTATCCCCTACGAGGGCACGGAAACGCTCGTTTTCGAAGATCAAGACGGACAAAGGTACTCATTGACCTCGACGGAGGGCCGCGTGGCTGCTGACCGATCCTTGCCCGTGCGAGAGTTATGTTCAGAAGGGTTCTTCGATAATCAGTCGGCGGTGTACCGCACGCAGTACGAGGAGGTTGTTTTCGCTACTGCCAACGATGAGGCCCGTATAACCGCCCAGTTGCGCACCCAGGCCGAAAATGCCGAGCGACTCGAAGACATTGCCGTGTACGACCTGCTCACGGTACAAGTCGGTACGGAAGGATTTGGCGGGACGCTCAACCTGTTGGTGATGGAAAAACAAAACCAGGTTTCGGCCGCGCAGCGCGCAATGTTGAACCTCGCCCACTTTGTGGGCGATACTACCCTCTACGGCCGGGAATTCCCCGACGTGTACCGCAGCGAATCCGGATCGGGCAAGTTGTTCTACAACACCCAGGCGGGTGTGCTGGCCATCGTACGCAGCGACAGCGCACACTGGGTGCTACGCCCTTAGTGAGAGGGGTGCGTCAACTGCTGGCATATGAATGAGCTGGAAAAGTACGTACAGCGCTATTTTAGCCTGACGGAGGAGGAGATGAGCCAGATAACCGAGCTTTTCCGACCCTTGACGCTAAAAAAGGGAGACTACTTTTTGCCCCCCGATCGCTACGCTCGTCGGCTGGGGTTCGTGCAGTCGGGCTTGCTGCGCGAGTTCATCCGCCTCGACGGCAAAGAAGTAACCAAGTGGATTGCGCAGCCCGGCTATTTTACGGTTGACCTGGGCAGTTTTCTTTTTGACCAGCCTGCCCGCTGGCAGATTCAGGCCCTGACCGATTGTCACCTGTTTGTGATTCATCAGGATGATTATCGCCGCATTGACCAGGCAGTGCCCCGCTGGGCGCAGTTGGAAAAGCTGTTTATCGCCCGGTGTTTTACCGTGCTCGAAGACCGCGTTTTTACTTTTTTGGCCATGAGCGCGCAGGAGCGCTACGACCACTTTTTCCACCTCTATCCTCATCTGCTCAACCAAGTGCCCCTCCAGTACCTGGCTTCCATGCTGGGCATGACGCCCGAAACGCTGAGCCGTATTCGCAGGAAGGCCTTGGCTTAAATACGTAGGTGCAGCCAAATTCTTGATTTATGTCAAGGGCGCACAGCGGCGAGAAGCGGACTTTTGTCTGGTAGTCGGCAGGATGTACCTGCCAAACTGTGGACACTTCATTTCTCTACGCGCATGAAAAAGCTGGAAACCGAAATCATCATCAACGCCCGTCCCGAGCAAGTATGGGCGGTGCTCACCGACTTTGCCCGCTATCCTTCGTGGAATCCTTTTGTACGTGCCATCGACGGTGCGCAACGGGTGGGGGGTCGGCTCGTCGTACGACTTCAGCCACCGGGAAGTCAGGCCATGACCTTCCAACCCATCGTGCAGCAGTGGGCAGTTTACCAAGGGTTCAGTTGGAAGGGCAAGCTGTGGGTAAAAGGGCTGTTCGATGGCGAGCATTATTTCCGACTCGTGGGCACCCCCGATGGACAGACGCGCTTTGTCCACGGCGAAAACTTCAGTGGCATACTGATAGGGCTGCTGGGAGATATGCTCGACCGTACCAAAGAGGGTTTCGAAGCAATGAACCAGGCCCTGAAGGTGGCCGTCGAAGGGCAAGGGGCGGAATCGGCCCAATGAGCCAGCCTGCGCGCCGCACTTGCCAGGACATTGCAGATGCTGCTTCACATACTCACCTGACTGCATCATCCCTCAAAGGCTGCGTAGAGGAGGACTTCAGAAATAAACCCGATGGCAACATAGCGCTGCCGTCTAGATTGTGCGCCCGCAACCTATCCCAAAAAAGACAGGATCAGGTGGTAGCTCAGCGCCCGCCGGCCACCACTTCCAGCCACTGATCGGGCTGCAGGTAGCGCTGGGCCAGGGCCCGCAGTTGGTCCGGCGTGATGGTACGGATGGTATGGATGAGCTGGTCGTAGTAGCCGTAGTCGAGGCCCGACAGGTAGGCCACCTTAAACTTCTCGGCCAGTTCGAAGGGGGTGGCGACGTTGTTGGCCAGGGTGCCCAGCATGTAGCTGCGCACTACGCCGAGTTCGTCTTCCGGCACCAGGCTTTCGCAAAGGCGGCTCATCTCGTGACGAATCTCGCGGAGGGCTTCGGCGGTGGC